>NZ_PQLP01000083.1:0-4926 GCF_002918965.1 Acinetobacter sp. ACNIH3
CGCCCTTGTTTGCCTTTTGATGGCGCATACCATTGCGTAGCAGGATCAAACCAAATGGCAATATTTCCGCGACTCATGAGTGCTCGGTTATATGCGGGCCAATTGGTTGTGCGGTAGATTTTGTGTGTAGGCTTCTTCATTTGAAAATTATATCGCTGAAAAAGCCGTTACAGATAGGTTTGTGCAACAAAGCCCTTAGTTGAAAAAAATTTTAGATTTCATGCTCACACACCACCTAAAACAAAAAATATCTGATTGATTTTACAGGATTTTAATTTAAGGTTTTATTCTACCCACTCGCAATATCAATGTTTAGTATCACGACTCACTAACTCATTAACTAAATATGGAGCAGTACGGCTATCTTGATTTTCTGTTATTTGTTTTGGTGTTCCTGCCACAACAATATTCCCACCAGCATTTCCAGCACCTGGTCCCACATCAATCACCCAATCTGCTTGTGCAACGGCACGCATATCATGCTCAATCATAACCACGGTATTACCCGCATCGACTAATCGCTGCAATTGAACTAACAATCGATCTACATCTGATGGATGCAAACCTGTAGTTGGCTCATCAAGTATATACAGTGTATTTCCACGCTGATTGCGTTGCAGCTCGGTCGCCAATTTAATACGTTGCGCTTCTCCACCAGATAGTTCAGTCGCTGGTTGCCCTAAACGTAAATAACCAAGGCCAATTTCCTTTAATAATTGTAGTGAACGAGCAATCGAGACCTCTCCATCAAAAAAATCACGTGCTTCATTGACGGTCATTCCTAATACTTCAGCAATATTACGTCCATTCCAGCGAATTTTCAGAGTGTCATCATTATATCGAGCACCATGACATGTCGGACAAGGGGCATATACACTTGGCATAAACAATAATTCTACACTGACAAAGCCTTCACCTTCACAAGTTTCACATCGCCCTTTAGCCACATTAAACGAAAAACGTCCAGCATCATAATGAGCTTGGCGAGCTTCAGGAGTCCCAGCAAATAACTTTCTAACATGATCAAATAAACCCGTATAAGTTGCCAGATTAGAACGTGGAGTACGGCCAATTGGTTTTTGATCAACCTGTACCAGACGCTGTATAGCCTCCACATCACCAGCCAGAGAACCCTGTGTAACCTCGGTAACCAACATTCCTTCATTTAACGGATTATTTTCATTATTGTTTTCAGTTTCAGATTCATTGCCTAAATATGAAAGTACTAACTCGGGTAAAGCTTGAGAAACGAGACTAGATTTACCTGAACCTGAAATACCTGTAACTGCTGTAAGTACACCAAGAGGTATACGAGCATCAATATTATGCAGGTTATGTCGGTAAATATTGTTAAGTTCAAGCCAACCAGAGGGTGTACGTCCATAACTTTGAGTAACTGGGATTTTATTAAATAAATAACTTGCAGTACGTGAAGCTGAAATCTCACTTAAACCCTGAGGTACTCCACTATATAAAATATTACCACCTTGCTCTCCTGCATCTGGTCCAACATCCACTAACCATTGAGCACGACGCATGAGCTCTAAATCATGCTCTACAACAAATACGGAGTTTCCAGCGTCTCTTAATTTATCGAGAGAATCATATAATGACTGACTATCTGAAGGATGTAATCCAGCAGACGGTTCATCCAGTACATAAACTACACCAAATAGCATAGAACTTAATTGTGTTGCTAAACGCAAACGTTGTAACTCTCCCGCTGAAAGAGTCGGTGTGGCTCTATCTAATGTTAGATAACCAAGACCTAACTGGCGTAATTGATTTAAACGCCCCACCACACCATTTGCTAAACGCTGGGCAGCAATTTTCTTTTCATCTGAAAGTGCTGACGTACGTCTTACATCTGGAGATACAGAATGCACTGCTCTACCTGTTGTTGCTCGTTCGGATCTATCAAGTTGGGTTACTTTATTATTAGTCTTTTCTCCAGCATCATGAGCGTCGAAATTGCCAAGAACAATGGGCTCAAGCAGGCAAGTTAACTTATCCAAAGAAAGTTGCATAAACTCACCAATATCTACTCCAGCAAAGGTAATAGATAAGGCTTCTGGTTTAAGGCGTTTACCATGACAGGAAGGGCATATTTTTCCTTCCATAAAACGTGAAACACGTTTTTTCATCAACGTACTTTGGGTATTAGCAAAAGTATGAAGGACATAGCGACGAGCACCAGTGAAAGTGCCCATATAGCTGGGTTCTAGTTTACGTTTAAGTGCAGATTGAGTCTCAGCGGGGCTTAAACCAGCATAGACAGGAACTGTTGGGGTTTCTTCAGTAAATAAAATCCAGTCTCTATCCGATTGCGGTAAATCTTTCCATGGTCGATCAACATCATACCCTAGGGTTACTAGGATATCGCGTAAGTTTTGCCCGTGCCAAGCAGGTGGCCATGATGCGATAGCTCTCTCACGAATACTGAGTGTTGGGTCAGGAACCATTGTCGATTCTGTAACTTCATAAATGTGACCTAAACCATGACAGGTAGGACAAGCACCTTGAAGAGTGTTCGGTGAAAAGTCCTCGGCATATAACATTGGCTGATCGGCAGGATATGCACCAGCACGCGAATAAATCATTCGCACGAGACTTGATAAAGTTGTTACACTTCCAACAGAAGAACGGGTATTACTTGCACCACGTTGTTGTTGCAATGCTACTGCTGGTGGTAGACCATCAATAGCATCAACATCTGGTACTCCGGCCTGATCTATTAAGCGTCTTGCATAAGGTGCAACAGATTCGAAATATCTTCTTTGTGCTTCAGCAAAAATAGTTCCAAAAGCAAGTGATGATTTTCCTGAACCCGATACACCTGAGAAAACAACAAGTGCATTTCTTGGGATAGAAACATCTACATCCTTAAGGTTATGCTCACGTGCACCTCGAACTTCAATACAATTATTAGATAAAGTAATGTTATTGTGTTCACCAAAAGAATGTATTTTCATGTTTCTACAAGCCTGTAAATTATTTTGTGTAAGTCTCATTTTTTATAAATGATCTTTTAATCGATCATCGAACTGAATCGTAAACCAATTCATTGCTAAACGCCAATTTTGAATTGGCATGGTCCATTTTTTAGCAGCATTTGAAGTTGCTAAATAAATGACCTTTTTCACTGAATCATCAGAAGAGAAGATCTTTCTCTTTTTAGTTGAATGGCGGATCACGCTATTCAATGATTCAATTGCATTTGTTGTATAAATCGCATGACGTATTTCAGCAGGATAGCTAAAGATCGTTCGGATATTTTCCCAATTTGCCCGCCAGGATTCTCCAATTTTTGGATACTGAACCGTACCGGGTTTGTCGGAGACCAACTTTCCTGCGATGAGAAGCGCATCGCTTCGCAAGGGAACATCGAGCAAAACGAGATCTACATGATTTTCATCATGCTAAGCAAATCAAACGAATTTGGAAAGAAAGTTCGGGCCGGTATGGCGTTCGTAAAGTCTGGCAACAACTGCAACGAGAAGTTATGTTATTGCGCGCTATACAGTTCTCGATTGATGCAAAATCTTGAAATACAAGGTGTATGGCGTGGTAAGAATACAGATATGGTGCTTGATGCGCTGAGTTATGTGTCGTCTTTTGAGCTTGAAGCAATGTACGATTATAAGATTAACCCGTTAGGTCAGGTGGCCTAACTTAAATAAAAGTCTCCGACAAACCCGGTACGGTTCATTGCAGATCGGCAAGGGCATGCGGTGATTCCACCTAGAAAAAATGCGAAACCATGGAAAGATACAAAGAGTAGCTCGCTAGAGCGAAATGAATTACTTCGAACAGTTAAGCGTTTAGGCAGGACACTATGGAAAAAATGGTCAGGCTATCATCGGCGAAGTTTGGTTGAAACTAAGATGCATTGCATCAAATTATTAGGAGATAAAATCAGTGCAAGGAGTTTTGATAGCCAAGTGAATGAGATCCATGCACGTGTAGCAGTCCTTAACAGATTTACGGAATTAGGTCGACCACTTACCCAAGTTACGCCTTAAATTTGGCTCAATTAGGGGCGCTTTGCATTTCAAATCTTTGTGCAACAAAGCCGATCGAAATGATAAAGTCATAAATTGCTTTTCAAAAAAAAAGAAACTAATATGTTTCTTACAGAACCTAAAAGCAATAAATGCATCTACAATGAATAAGTCTTTACTTCAGCAAATCAAAAAAAGACGAACCCAATTGGGCTTAAAGCAAGTTGATATGCAATCCCGTACAGGCATTTCAAGACAGCAGTACCAAAAACTGGAAAGTCAGGGCAACCCTCGATTAGAGACCTTAGAAATTATAGCGGCAGGATTAAATGCTCAACTGATGCTCATCCCTGATGATAAGGTTCATTTGATCAGACAATTATTGAATGATGAAATTAAAGTCACTATTGAAGATCAGGATGACTTAATGACTAACCCATGGAAGGGTCTTCTCGGAGGAGAGGAACCATGAATACTGTTGCCGTCCTGAAATTAACATTACATCACGGTATCGTTGGATACTTGGCAGGATTTCAGAGCGGAAAAAATATTCTGGTTTTTACAGATTCTTTCCGCTCTGATCAGCAACGCCCGACCTTGAGCCTGCTGACTTCCCCCTTGTATCCTCAAGTGGATAAAATTTTAGAAAAGACCTATGTTACACATCAGCGTTTACATCCCTTGCTATCAAACTTGCTACCAGAAGGTGCATTACGCGAACTGATTGCACAAAGCCTCAAAGTACATATAGACAATGAATTTCAGTTATTGGCAGCTTTAGGTCATGATTTACCTGGAGCACTCATTGCGACTCCATTAGATCCAGAAGAAATTCCAGATGAAATAAAATTCAAACTGCAGATCTCTAATCCAGATCAGATCTTAAAGCAAGAGATTCGAACAGATAATAAGTTTTCCTTGGCCG
>NZ_PQLP01000084.1:0-4884 GCF_002918965.1 Acinetobacter sp. ACNIH3
CATAAAAAGCAGTTAAAGCTACAGCAAGAACAAGCGATGAAGCTGAAACAACGCAAAAGCATGAATAGAAATGGGCCTTCCCTATGAGCAATCAAAACGATTTAGACGACCAGTTATATATTTTATTAGCCTCCATGAAGGAATACAGGGAAGCCATAGCAGATGATAATAAGCGATTAGAGACGTTTTACAACAAGGTAGCTAGTGGGGTACTAGAACAGAGCAAAAAGACCCTAAATAACGCAAATCAGGAAGCTACACGCGCCCTTCAAGGTCGTATTCAGGAGTTAGATAAAGCCACCGATAAATTGAACTACAGATTTATTGCCTTGTTGTGTGCAATTTTCCTTAGTCTGGTATTAGTTTTCCTGTCTTTTATATTTTTATTTATTCCAAGTTTTGATGAAATCCAGCAGCGTCGAGCAGAAGCAGCTTGGTTAGAACAGAGTTACAATCTAGATATTAAAAATTGTAATGGTAGAGCTTGTGTACGGATCATGAAAAATGACTGTCACGGAACGAATAAAGATTACTGTGTGATTGATCCTAAATAATTACTGGTAAGTACTTTGCTCGGTTCTTCTCTTAATCTTATCAATACCGGATGTCGCAAAGTGGCTCGACTTTGAAACATGGCAAAAGCCATATTTCAAAGTGTCGAGCTTTACTTTTCATTTTTTATGTCCTATCTATTTGTCATAAGGAAGCATACTTTCATAGCACTAATAGTGGACTTAATAATGAGAATGTATTTGATTTTCCTGGCTTTTATAATAATATTTTTTATTTTAACTCTAGTTGTTAAATCCAATAATGATCGGAAAAAATTTGAAGTATTCAATGAAATAGAGACAACAAACAAGTTGATACAAAAAAAACCATAATTTTTTTATGGTTTTTATATTTTCAAATAGTGTTTTAGCAAAAATAATTAAATTTCGTATAACAACCATTATGTTAAATGGAGTCTTTATGAGAAATTAATAATCTATGTTTGTTTGAGATTGAAGTATATTTAAAAAAATTAAGTTGTTTTTTTAAATGCATAACTTCATCTTTTAGTTTTTTGATTTGTTGATCTCTTTCGTCCCGTATAGGGGAAGTAAGTTCACCAAATTTTTTAACTAACTGGCTATATTCAATCAAGTTATTGTAGTCAAGTTCGAAATCTCCGCTTTTTATATATTTAAGTATAGTCGAGCGAGGTTTTCTATACGCTATAGCAGCATCACTGATCGAAAATTTTTTTAAAAAGTGATGATGTTGACTTAGCATATTATTTCACTTAAGAAATTATTAATTTGGTATATATATGTTAATGAAATTAACATATATAAGATATAAATCTTCAATCATTGTTGGTTGATAATTGAACGTTTACTTTAAACATAACCTACTCTGATAATTTTTCTATTATTAAATCAATACGCTTTTAAGAATTTATATTATTAACATAATACACCTTATACGAAATACAACTGTTTTTTCCTTCAAGATCATTATATTAGAGATTGCCGCCTTGAATCATAGAGCAACAAGGCGGCAACTTTTCTATTTTTTATGTTCCACGCTTACTATTTGATCATTGTTCCACGGTTTTGATTAGATATTTTAATTATTAAACTTCTTCCAGTAATAGCCGAGCGAGTGTCTACGAGCGACCACTTGGCATTAAAATTTCGCCCCTGCCTTTTCCCTGATTACAAGCTCCCTTTTGCTTCATAACGAAAGATACAGAGCATCCCGAATGGGTGCGAACTCTATTAGTCAAATTCTAGACGAGCGAAGCGAGCATAAAGACTACTGAGCGAAGCGAAGGCATAGTTTCTTTTTTATTAAATTTTCAATTCATATTTGAAAAAAAACAGCCCCTCAACCGAGCGAAAGCGAGGTTAAAACGTCCGAGCTTTAGCGAGGGCATAGGGCTGTTTTCATGCCTGCTTAGGCTTTTATATATATTTTAAAGCTTTTAAATGCTTTTACGCGAGCTGTAAGTCGCTCTATGCCTATGTTTCAGCTTGTATAAGCACACAAATTCTCTTGTATAAGCACACAAATTCTCTTGTATAAGCACACAAATTCTCTTGTATAAGCACACAAATTCTCTTGAATTCCACACAGATTATATGTAGTGTGTAAATACACATTAATAATAACGTGTACTTAATATGAAGAATGGTTTAGTTGTGAAAGATAATGCATTAATAAACGCCAGCTATAATTTGGAACTAACAGAACAGCGTTTAGTGATGCTTGCGATTATTAATGCAAGGGAATTGGGGCAAGGCATCACAGCAGACAGTAAGCTTGAAATACATGCTAGTGATTATGCAAAGCTATTTAATGTATCACCTGATGCGTCTTATAAGGCCTTGAAAGAGGCTGTAAATAATCTATTTAATAGACAGTTTAGCTATACCGCTGAATATAAAAAAACTGGAAAGGTCGGTGTTGTTCGCTCTCGTTGGGTGAGCCGGATTTTTTACGTTGACGACTTAGCGTTATTAGAAATTACTTTCGCTCCTGACGTGGTGCCCTTAATTACTAGGTTAGAAGAACATTTTACTAAGTACGAGGCTAAACAAGTTGCCCATTTAACAAGTAAATATGCGACTAGGCTTTATGAGTTATTAATTTCTTGGCGTGAAGTTGGTAAAACACCAATTTTTGAACTTCAACAATTACGTAAAAATTTAGGTGTCGAAGATGATGAATATCAGCGTATGCACCACTTTAAAAGTCGTGTATTAGAAACAGCTATTACTCAGATCAATGAGCATACAGACATTAAGGCTACATATGAACAGCATAAGCAGGGACGAACAATCACTGGGTTTTCATTCAAATTTAAGCAAAAGCAAATAAGAACTGAGGCTAAAAAAAATAAAAATATAGGAGATTTTTTTAACCGAATGACTGATTCACAACGTCTTAAGTTTGGATCTAAACTTGCCTATGATGAGCGTGTACAAAGTGAATATAGCCACTTAATTGGTACTGGAAATTATGAACAATTCGGACAACTTTTAGCTGAAATGCTAGCAGAAAAAAGACACTTTGAAATGTTCTTTCCTTTGCTTGTAGAGCATGGTTTTAACGTATAAAAAAGCTTTCTTAGTAAGTTTTTAAGATAATTGAACTAACTAGATAATATTTAGAATTATCAAACTATGAGACAAAAAAATTGTTCTTATAAGATAATATTTAAAAATTATTTTTGGAGAATGTTTGTGAAAAAATGGATATTAAGTACTTTAGCAGTACTTTTATTAGTAGGTTGTGCGACAGTAATTCCTTATAACCAGAAGGCAATGAGCTTACAAATAGGCATGACGAAACAAGAAGTAGTATCTCTATTAGGAAATCCAAAAAAGGTGGCTGCAAGAAAGACACCGCAAGGTTTTGAAGAGAAATATTCTTATTGGGGGCTATCAAGAGTAGGTTATATCAGCATGGATAATGAAATGCTTTCTCAAGATAGATTATATGTCACCTTATTAGATGGAAAGGTCATTGAATGGGGAGATAAATATGATCCATCTACAATGATGGACAAAAATTTAGAAATCACTCAAAAAACGGCCGAGCAATATAGACAACTTTATCAAAATAAAAACTAATTAGATTTAAGGTTAAATAACTCTCTATCTCTATCTTCTGTTAAATACTCGTTGAGTTCAGCGAGTATTTTTTCTTTATTGGCTTCATTGGCATTCATTTTTTTAATCAAATAAGAACCAAGCAAAATTTTACGTCGAGTATCATCCTTTCTTTCCTGCTCTTTCTGCTTTGACTTCTCTCTAGCTTCGATAGCTTGTTTACGAGCCTTTAACTGTTTCAGCTTCTCTAACTGGGCTTCAATTTTCTTTTCAAGAGTTTCAGCAGCTTTTGTCATGATTCAGATTTCGGGATATAGAAAACCACTCAAGCATAAGGCCCTATGAATTGAAATTCAAGCGGGCTATATGCTATCGTGTTTTTCATGAAATGCGCACTTACGACTTGGATTTCATCCAAGTCAAAGTTTGCGTAAGGGGATACCCCTTAACCCCAAAAAATTGCTACGCAATTTTTTAAAAGCAAAAGCAAAACCATCACAAGGCTAAGGCATGGCAATTTATCACTGTACGACTAAGACCGTTAACCGAAGTTCGGGACGAACTGCGGTTGCCTCTATGGCTTATCGTGCAGGAGAAAAGTTGACAGATGAACGGACAGGATTAACGCACGACTTCACGAAAAAAGAAGGTGTAGTGTATACAGAGATTCTTTCTAACTTGGATACTGAATTAGACCGAAGCAAAGTGTGGAATCTGGCGGAAAAATCAGAAAATCGGAAAGATGCCCGAACCGCACGTGAATGGGTAATTGCTCTACCGGACGAGCTGGATGAAGAACAGCGAAAAGAACTAGCAAGAGAGTTTGCCCAATCTTTAGTAGACCGTTATGGGGTGGTTGCAGATTTAGCGATTCATGCACCTAGCAAAGGTGGAGATGATAAAAACCATCATGCACATATCTTACTGACAACTCGCAAAGCAGAATTAGATACTGAAAATAAACTGGTCCTCACTCAAAAATCGGAAATTGAGTTAAGTAACACCAAAAGAAAAAGCTTAGGCATGGGAACAAGCCAGGAAGAAATTAAACAGATTCGAGCCACCTGGGCAAACTTAGCCAATCATGCTCTGGAATATGCAGGGTATCGGGAAAGAATCGACCACCGCAGTTATGCCGATCAAGGTAATCAGCTACAGGCCACCATACATGAAGGCAGTAAAGTCACCCAGATGCGCAGAAAGGGCATAGATACTGAAATTAGCCGTTTCAACGACACGATCAAACAGCAGAACAGTCAACAGCTCCAATACAAACAACAGCACA
>NZ_PQLP01000085.1:0-4876 GCF_002918965.1 Acinetobacter sp. ACNIH3
TTGCCATGTCACTGAATACTCGTCCTAGAAAGGCGTTAGATTGGCTTACACCATTAGAGAAATTTGCTCAGCTTGTTGATTATCATATGGCTTTTGAAACTGTCGCACCTCATGTTTGAATTCGCCCAGTGATACAGCATCATAACCATGTTCCAGGAACAGCTCTGTTGCACTGATCAAAAGGGCGAGACAGCGCTCATGACCACGCTTGGTCTGTGGCACATCTTTGGCTAAGGGTTCCAGTTGAACGAGATCCTGCATATTGACGACTAAATCAGCACTTTTCGATTATTTCAGTTGCCATCATAACAAAGTTGTGCGCACATTTCATGGAGACTGCTGTATCTATTATCTCGACTAAGATTTATGCTAAATCTATCCGCATTATTTGACTAAAGTTTTAGAGTTTTTATTCTATCAGGCCATGGATTGAGCGTTTTGAATAGGTATACTCGAACTTCAATAATTATAGCCAACACTGTGGAAAGGGAAGATGACACAACAAATGTCTGCAGGTTTAAAGTTTAGAGAAGCATTAGAAACTGAGAAACCACTACAAATCATTGGAACCGTAAATGCCTATGCAGCCATGATGGCGAAACAGGTCGGTTATAAAGCCCTTTATGTCTCTGGTGCCGGTGTGGCCAATTATTCTTATGGATTGCCTGACCTGGGTATGACCAGTCTTGATAATGTCCTTGAAGATGTACGCCGTATTACTGAACGTGTGGATACGCCATTACTGGTAGATATTGATACAGGCTGGGGTGGTGCATTTAATATTGCTCGTAGCATTAAGCAGATGATTGCAGCTGGCGCAGCAGCAGTACATATTGAAGACCAGGTAGCACAAAAGCGTTGCGGCCACCGTCCAAATAAAGAAATCGTATCGCAACAGGAAATGGTAGACCGGATCAAGGCGGCAGTGGATGCCAAAACGGATTCTAACTTTGTAGTCATGGCACGTACCGATGCCTTGCAAAAAGAAGGCTTACAGGCTGTGATTGATCGTGCTTGTGCCTGTGTAGAGGCGGGTGCGGATGCGATCTTTGCTGAGGCAATGACGGACATCACTATGTATAGAACAGTCTGCGATGCGGTGGGTGTACCTGTTTTGGCAAATATCACTGAATTTGGTGATACACCGTATTATACCACCGAAGAACTGGCTGAGCAGGGCATTCGTATGGTGCTATATCCACTGTCAGCTACCCGTGCAATGCAAAAGGCTGCTTTGGAAGTGATGCAGTCGATCCGTCAAAACGGTACTCAAGTAAATGTACTGGACAAAATGCAGCAACGAAAAGAACTCTACGAATTTTTAGATTATCACAGCTTCGAAGACACATTAGATAAACTGTTTAAGCAGGAGAATTAAAACAATGGCTGAAGGAAAAGTACTCACTGGCGCAGGATTGCGTGGACAAGTTGCAGGGAAAACGGCACTTTCAACAGTAGGCAAAAGCGGTGCAGGACTGACATATCGTGGTTACGATGTACAGGATCTGGCAGAACACTGCCAGTTTGAAGAAGTGGCTTATCTGATTTTCTTTGGTGAATTGCCAACTGCTGAGCAGCTTGCAGCTTATAAGGCAAAACTAAAGTCATTACGTCGCCTTCCGCAAGCACTGAAAGAAGTGCTGGAACGTATTCCGGCGGACTCGCATCCAATGGATGTGATGCGTACCGGCGTCTCCATGCTGGGTAATCTGGAAACAGAAAAGTCTTTTGCTGAACAGCAGGATGTAGCGGATCGTATTCTGGCCACACTACCCGCGATTATCTGTTACTGGTATCGCTATAGCCATGACGGCATCCGTATTGATGAAAATACCGATGATGATTCAATCGGTGCTCAATTCCTGCACTTACTGCGTGGTGAAAAGCCGAATGTGCTGCATGAGCAGGTGATGAATGTATCACTGATTCTATATGCAGAGCATGAATTCAATGCTTCAACTTTCACTGCACGCGTATGTGCATCGACATTGTCTGATTTGCATTCTTGTATTACCGGTGCGATTGGCTCACTACGTGGTCCCCTGCATGGTGGTGCCAATGAAGCCGCGATGGATATGATTGAAAACTGGACGTCGCCAGAAGAAGCTGAGCGTGAAATGCTGGGTATGCTGGAACGTAAAGAAAAGATTATGGGCTTCGGTCATGCAATCTACAAAGACAATGATCCGCGTAATGGCATTATTAAGCAGTGGTCAGAGAAGCTGGCGAAAGATGTAGGCGACACCGTACTTTATCCAGTCTCAGTCCGTTGTGAAGAAGTCATGTGGCGTGAGAAAAAATTATTCTGTAATGCTGATTTCTTCCATGCATCTGCTTATCACTTTATGGGTATTCCAACCAAACTGTTTACACCGATCTTTGTGATGTCACGCGTTACCGGTTGGGCAGCGCATGTGATGGAACAGCGCGCAGATAACCGTATTATCCGTCCAAGCGCAGACTATACGGGTCCGGAACTACGTAAAGTGATTCCAATTGCTGAGCGCGGCGCTGTAGCAGTTTAAGGTGCAGATCTCATAAAAAATAAGGTCTCCAGTCAGACCTTATTTTTTATACACTATTTTTTATTTAGTTCTAGTTTTATTGAATTTTCGTTTAACGGCTGAGCAGGGCTGGATCTTCAATGTGATACCCGGTTTCAAATTGAATGCCTAAATATTTTACAGTGACCAGTAATTTATCCTGTTTCGGAATTTTATAGATCTGATTTAATCTTAAATCGGGTTTATAGCTGATGGCCTGTTGTATTGGACTCTTATAGTGACCTGATTCAATTCGATATTGATAGGTCCATTTGGGTACGCTTTGTTTCGGATCATGCCATGTAGGTGCAGTGCCTTTTCTGGTCTTTAGTAACTTGAGCTGAATATTCTGCTTCGGAAGAGGAACTACCGGAGTCAAACGTTTCTTGATTTTGGCAATTTCCTGATCAAACTTCTTGCTAGTCTGATCATAGTCAATTTTCTTGGTTTTAGGATTGATATATAGGGAATTGACCTGAATCAGCTGGTTTGGCATCTTGGATTTAAAATTATAATAATACAGTTGAGGCAAGCGTCCACGCCCATCCAGATAATGGCGCAACAGATAGAGTTTTTGATCCTTGGCTTCATAACCCAAAACTTCAAGGTTTTGTGGGCCGCCCACCGTCGCAAGGCTCAATGGACTAAGACAAAGACCAAGTAAAAACAAACTAATATTAGCTTTCATCATTATCCTCATCCACCAATTTTTATAAAGACGCGAAATTAAGCAGTTTTGCTATCAATTAAATCCATCATTTGATCCGCAATCTGTTCTGTCAATATATCCAGGCGTTCCTCAGGTGTACCATCAATCAGATAGCGATAATCATAAGTTTGAGCTTGATAGAAAACCGAAACAAAAAAAGTTCCTACCGGCTTTTCTTTACATTCACGGCCACCAGGTTTGAGCAAGCCGGTACAAGCTACGATCAAATCAGCTTCTTGAAACAGCTTCTGGCCGGTAATCGCAAGCACATTCGTCACTTCCGGGGATTCAGGTGAATATTTATCAATTAAATCCTGAGGTACCCCTAAAATTGACATTTTCAGATTGGCATCATAACAAACCAGTCCACCGAGTAAAATTTGTGCACCACATTCTTTATAAAGCGAAAACTGGCTGCTTAAATAGCCTGAGCTTGCACTCTCTACAAAAGCAACTTTTAGTTTTTTTTGTTCGAGTAAATCACAACATTCTTTTAACATGGCTATCATTTTTATTTGAGGGTGATGTATTCAATGTATAGACGAAATGCGGATTCTTCAATCACCCTTACGATTGTATACATTTATACAAAACATGCTGTTAAAAGCTAAATATGAGATACACATGTTCAAGATTCAGCGGATGAGTGTGTTTGACCAAGAGTTAAGCAAAATTTGCATTTAACGGTATCATCTCAGCTTAAACAGTGGTAAAAATAAAAATAAAGTGCTTGATGAAAGTAGGTTGTTACAATGAAAACTACAGTTAAATATGTAGTCCTGAAAAGTCTGGACTATCAGTTGGGTACCCCTTTATTTCAGGAAGAAATTGATGCGGATGCACAATATTTTGATCAGATTCCTGCGATTATTACCTACCAGAATTTAAAATTAAAGGTGAAAAGTAAGGAGTTAAAACGTTTGCAATTACCCGATGAAAAAGAAGATACCCAAACGATTATTGTAAAAATGGTCGCGATTTAATTGATAATCTGAATAAGATTAAAAAAACCTCTTTTTTAGAGGTTTTTTAATAAACTATTAGATAACAATATATTATAAAATATTTATTTGCTTATTTTTATTTATAATATTGTGTTTAATTAAATTGTTTATAATGCAGTAATTAATATCTTAAAAGGGTTACTTTGTTTTGTTTTTGTTCCTCGCTTTAATCATATACTAATAATTAAAAATAAAATTTTCCTTAATTTTTAGGGGAATATCATGAAAAAACTTTTATCAGCAGTAATTCCTTTGGTTTTTATTTTTGGTCTTTCTGCATAAGTGAATGTATTGATCAATCTTCAGATGGTTACAGATTGCGGAAACTATGTCGTAGCGCATGGGATTAACGATTCTGCTTATATACAAAATTATAATATGATGGAAAGCTATACTAATTGACTTAACTATATTTAGACTAACTATATTTAGACTAGAATGATCGGTAATTTGGTCTTCGCCCTATACTTACCCCAATTGTTTAATCTTTTCAAAAATGACTTATATTTTAATTAAGTGTATAACCAATTTTTGATATTCCCTGTATAAAGTATTTAGAATCTTTATATAGGTTTTGATGTCTTGAAAAAATATTAAATCTAAGTTTTATAGTTAATAAT
>NZ_PQLP01000086.1:0-4467 GCF_002918965.1 Acinetobacter sp. ACNIH3
TTGACTCAAGCATTAATGCAGTACGATCTTCAAAGTTAAGATGATGGTATGACAATTTTATATACTCCATAAACCCTTTAAATTAATTAGGTGGTTTATGTCGCACTTCAAGTTTTACTCTGCCCTGTTAACTATCGAATATAGAGAGGGTAATAATGTTAGATACTCTCAAGCGAATGAACATAATCAACTTGGTTGGACAACAGCAGATAAAGGAAATAATAGTCAAAATATTCGTTATAATTACGATGCTAATGGCAATCTGATTAAAAAAACGGACTCGCTAAATAAAGCCACAACCTATCAATATGATGTATTCAATCAACTCAATACACAAGTTAATCCAGATGGAAATACAATAGAATATCGTTACGGAGGGGCTAATGAGTTAAGGTTTGTTAAAGATGCTCGTGGCACAACGACAGCATATAGTTACGATGGCTTTGGTAATCTAATAATGCAAAGTAGCCAAGATACGGGAGTGTCATCCTATGAATATGATCAAAATAGTAATTTGATTAAACTGACACGTGCAAACAACGTTGTGACGACATATACGTATGATGCACTTAATCGACGAACCAAGGCACAAACAGGTAATGAAATCCAAACATGGACTTATGATAATTGTACAAACGGTAAAGGTCGCCTCTGTGCTATTTCAGATGGTATTACTTCTAAAAGCTATAGTTATACAAAAGATGGGCAATTAAGTGTACAAATAACCAAAACTGATGGTGTCAGTTATCCAGTTTATTGGACCTATGATGAATATGGTCGATTAATCGGTGAAAGTCGAGCCAGTGATGGTTTTAAGGTGAGTTATCATTATGATGCTTTGAGCCGAGTTAATTCAGTAAAGGTAAAAATACAAGGTATAGACCAGACTGTAGTAAGTAATATTCAATATGAACCCTATGGTGAAATTAAAAACTGGACGTATGGCAATGGCTTAATTAAAACCAATACTTTTGATCGAGATTATCGCCTGACAGCCATCAAGACTCCAACTATTCAAGATTTAGTATATAACTACAACAATAATAATTGGTTAAGTAAAATTACCAATAGCCAAGAAAGCAATAAAACCACAACCTATAGTTATGATGTTTTAGGACAATTGACCAAGTCAGCCTCTCCCCTTTATAGCGAAAGTTGGACTTTCGATGGAAATGGTAATCGTCTCACACGTACCGGCAATACCAATCTAATTACTAATTACCAAACAAGTACAGCGAATCGCCTAGCAAGTACGTCTACAACTGAAGCTAAACAATTCACTTATAGTAGTCTTGGTAATTTGACCAAGAAAACAGGACATGGTGGTACAGTCGATTACACCTATGATGGCTTTAACCGTTTAAAAACAGTTAAATCTGGTAGTGTAACAAATACTTATGATTATGATGTCTTTAATTTGCGTAGTCGTAAGATGAGTAGTGCGGGTAGTATTAATTATGTCTACGCGCCTGACGGACGACTATTAGCTGAATCTGGATTATCAGCGACACAAACAGGTGGTTTAGGTAGCGTATATATCTGGTTGGGTGGACAAGTAATTGGTGTGGTACGGGGTAACAAAGTAAATTTTGTTCATAGTGACCATTTGGGGCGACCAGAAGTCCTAACCAATGTCAGTAAAGCGGTAGTTTGGAAAGCACAGACGAGCAGTTATGATAGTTCAATGGTTCAAAGTAGTATTGGACAATTTAACATCGGTTTTCCTGGACAGTATTATGATACTGAAAGTGGGCTTTGGTATAATTGGAATCGTTACTATGATCCAAGTATAGGCCGTTATACGCAAAGTGATCCGATAGGACTGGCTGGTGGATTAAATACTTATGCTTATGTAGAAAATGACCCTATCAATTCAACTGATGAAAATGGACTAAATCGTCGAGTAATGAATCCATCTAATGGTTCATCTACTATCAATTTTCAAGCAGCCTCTTTAATCAACCAAATACGACGTTATGATCCATCTTTTAGTTATTCAACGGTTAGTCCTAATTATAGTCCAGCAAGATATAATAGAAATGATATTAATATATTGAATCAACAACTTAGGGAATTAACTTCAAGAACGACTTGCTTACCTGATAGTGCGTGGGCAGGAAAAGCTCCTCATCAGGTAGAACCAGGTATCAGATATAGAGAGCAGAATAGATATAATTCACGCACAGGAAACATGGAAAGGTCAGAAGTATTTTATGATCAATATGGTAGACAAATGCGAAGAATCGATTATACAAATCATGGGTATGGTAATAGAAATGATCCAAAAAATTACCATAGCACCCCACATACTCATTTATATGAATATGGTCCAGGGACAGTTGGCGGTAGAAACATTATGATAAATCATGATTGAGTTTTTAAATATATAAATATTGGAGAGTACGATGAGCTTGGAAATATTGAATAAAGAATTTAATAATTATGATGAGGTTTTTAATTTATCATTTAAGTATGACTTTATTAACCAGTGTTATAATTTGGAAATTATTTTGGCCGATAATTTGAGGGACTTTATTGAATCAAAGTTTTTAAAGGTATTGTTTTTTAATGTAAGTGACTTAAATATATCTAAATTAAATGGAATTTATAATCAATTTTTTAAGATGCTAATTGTAAATAATGACGAAGGTTTAGAGAATGTGTTTTATGAATTAATCCAAACTGAAGAAGATAATATTTATTGTAAATTTAGGGATTATTCATTTGAGTTATTAAGTTATATTGAATGAGTGAGGTAATAAGCTGAAAATTTAGAATGGTGCCGTAGCTTTATAGATCAATATCATGATGTGGACTCTAAATTTTGGTATATGAGAGGGCCTCACATAAATAACAGAAATTAAAAGCATAGGTTAAGCAGCCATTAAAGTTGGTCTTTTCTTGGTTTGCTTCAGATGGTCTTTCCTAGTGTAATGCCACAACCAATTTTTTCCATAATATTTTACTTGCTCCAATGTATTGAACAAATGTTTGCTCACCTAACGGCTTTGTCCAAAAAATCCATTAAAGTGGTATAGCACGAACAGGATTGACTGGTATGGCAGGAACAGGAATGGGTGGTACTTTTATGCAAGAATATGCACTATTAGGAAAAATGAAAATACTGAAATCTCCGTATCAACAATCAGTCAAAGTACATCCTGATGATTTTCTGTAACCGATACCCAAGGACTATACCTACCCTTCTGATGTGCTGTGCAACAAAGCCCTCCTTAGCCACACTATAGCTATAGATTAATTCCATTATTTTGTGATTTAATTAAATTATTCATTCTTAAGACCCAATTTAATGGATTTATATTTCACTAAACCAGAAGAAGTTGTGACTCTTTTAGGTGAGCGTTTACGTAAGCAACGACTCTTTCTGGAGATGTCTCAAGCTGAGGTAGCAGCACGCGCTGGTGTCGGCGTGAATACAGTTTCGAATCTTGAAGCGGGACGAAATGTATCTGTTGAAAATTTAGTCCGTATTGCAATGGTCTTGGGTCGATTAAACGAACTTCAGGAACTATTTAAACCTCAGCTTAACAGTGTGAATGACATTCTTCGCTATGAGAGTCAAAGTAAGCGCCACCGTATTAAGAGGAAGGGATAATGCTCAATAGACTTAATGTTTATTACAACGGTTGGGGCGAATCATGGTTATGGGGAACGCTGATTAGTTCAACAGCCACGACAGGTAGACCCACCATTGCTTTTGAATATAGTCCAGAAGCAATACAGCAAGGTGTTGAGCTCTCTTCTTACTTGCTGCCTTTAAAAGGTCTACCATTCAGACAAGGTTTTCCTACTCATCAAATGGGACTCCCAGGTCCAGTCTATGACGCTTTACCAGATGGTTGGGGCATGATGTTGATGGATCGATATTTCAAAAAAATTGGCTTAAATTCAGCACGAATTGGACCTTTGGAGCGTCTGACCTATATTAGTAGTCACGCAATGGGGGCCCTCTCCTTTGAACCTTGTGTTGCTGACATGCAAACCTCAGAAAATATCCCTTTACAACAACTGGCCCAGGAAGTTCAAGAAGTACTCAAAGGTGAAGGTGGTGAATTTCTACAGCATTTATTGGTCATGGGTGGCTCCCCTCAAGGTGCCAGACCAAAAGCGTTGGTTTACCGAGATCCTGTCAATTTAGAGTTTTCGACTCAAGATTCTGATCAACATGAAGCCTGGCTGATTAAGTTTCCTGCTCAGCAAGAGCATCCTGAAGTCTGCGCCATTGAAGCCGTCTATGCAGAATGTTTGCGACTTTGTGCAATTGAGACTCCAGATACCCATTTCTTTAATTTGCCCAATGGTTTAACGGCTTTTGCTTCTGTTAGCGGCAGTGTAAAAATGACCCCCTAATGGCATTTAAAAACTGACCCCCTTGGTTAATATAGCGGTCATTTTGGACTGCTCAATATGTTAACTTTGGAGCAAGCAGTGACAATCCAAATACTT
>NZ_PQLP01000087.1:0-4443 GCF_002918965.1 Acinetobacter sp. ACNIH3
TGTCACCTAAAGAGCCGTTGAAGACTACGACGTTGATAGGTTGGATGTGGAAGTGTAGCGATACATGAAGCTGACCAATACTAATTGCTCGTGAGGCTTGACTATACAACACCCAAACAGTTGTTGTGTAACGCTCAATTGATTCGATATTAAGCAAAACAGCTTGATTTAGTGAACGCTAATGATCAAACTACTGCAACTCAGATATTTCTATTAATGAACGATGTTCAAAACACTGTTTTGAACGAGTGCAAGATTTGACCAAGCAACGGCAAGCAAAGCAGCAATGCAAAGCGAATAAGACCAAATGCAAAGTCATACCAGTTGTGCTGGCGACCATAGCAAGAGTGAACCACCTGATCCCTTCCCGAACTCAGAAGTGAAACCTCTTAGCGCTGATGGTAGTGTGGGATTACCCATGTGAGAGTAAGTCATCGCCAGCTCATTATTCTAAAAACACCCCCTGTCAAATGGCAGGGGGTGTTTTTTTATGTCTGGGAAAAAGAAAACTGTAGAAAATGATGAAAATAGAGCAGGATTTAGGCTAAAAACTCAGCTCTTAATAAAATAATAGGCATATACTAGATGAGTCTCTGGAGCTCATATGTCCACAAACTTGTCTTCCAGCCATATTGAATATGGTTCTTCTGCCTTCTAAAAATTGAATATTCATGTAATTTCTTTCCTAATCTGCTATTAAATTAATTAAAAACTGGACCACACGGTCTAACTTTCCATGCCATTTTGCGACCTTTGTATAGTATTTGAGCAAAGCTCGGCGTGCTCAACTAGGGCTGTTGCGAAAGCATGGCGGGATAAATCAATAAAAATAAGATTAAAGAGTTAAATGTCATGTGTCGCGGTTAAAACAATGAAATTGAAAACTCACAGGAGGTGAGACGTGACAATGAATACAGTCAATGTGAATGAGGTCATTGATAAGGCCAAATTTACTCTATTTCACTTTAATGTCGTGTTCTGGTGTTTGCTGATTATTTTATTTGATGGCTATGACCTGGCAATTAATGGCGTGGCTTTACCGCTCTTAATGCAGCAGTGGTCTTTAAGTGCAGTACAGGCGGGTATGCTGGCGAGTACAGCACTTGCAGGCATGATGTTTGGTGCGATGATGTTTGGTACGCTGGCAGACAAGATTGGCCGTAAGAAAGTCATCATGATCTGTGTGGTGCTGTTTAGCGGTTTTACCTTTGCAGGTGGCTTTGCTTCTAACCCCACAGAATTCGGTATTTTACGTTTCCTGGCTGGTTTAGGCATTGGCGGTGTAATGCCGAACCTGGTGGCTTTAACTTTTGAATATGCCACGCTTACGTGCAACTTTGGTCACTACCATGTTCAGTGGTTATGCGGTGGGTGGTGTAATGGCTGCTTTATTAGGTGCATGGTTTACTCCTAATTTTGGTTGGCAAATCATGTTCTTTATCGCAGGTGTGCCTTTACTGTTATTGCCTCTAATCTGGAAATTCCTGCCAGAATCTCTGACATTCTTGGTGAAAGCGCAGAAGCACGATAATGCTCGCCAAATCATGCAGCGTTTAGATGATCAGCTCAGTTTAAATGACCAGACTCAATTGGCTTTAAGCGAGATTAAAATTGCTGAACCTGCTTTTGTGAGCAGCTTGTTTAAGCAGGGGCGTACAGCAAGCACACTGTTATTCTGGTTAGCCTTCTTTATGTGTTTACTGACACTGTATGCCTTAGGCAGCTGGTTACCGAAACTGATGATGGCGGCAGGCTATTCGTTAGGTAACAGTTTAATGTTCCTGCTGGCAATGAATATTGGTGCGGTCATTGGTACCGTAGGCGGCGGTATTCTGGCAGACAAATTTCACTTAAAACCTGTGATTATCACTCTATGTTTGTCAGGTGCAGTGGCATTATCGCTACTAGGCTTTAAATCTCCTCAACCTGTGATTTACTTCCTGGTTGCCGTGGCAGGTGCTTCAGCGATTGGTAGTCAGATTCTGCTTTATAGCTATGTGGCGCAATACTATCCATTAACTGTTCGTTCAACCGGTATTGGTTAGGCTTCAGCGGTAGGGCGTAGTGGGGCAATTGTCGGTCCAATCCTGATCGGAATGCTGCTGGGTATGGAATTACCACATCAGCTGAACTTCATGGCTGTTGGCCTACCAGTGGTGATTGTAGCCATTGCCGTATCACTGATTGTGCGTAAAGACCGCGTTGTAAATGCAGATCCAGTAGCAGAGCCGAAGCTTAAAACTGTCAAGGCTTAATGACCCACTGGTTCTTATATTCATTTTTAATCTTTAAAAACATTGAAACCCCTTCAAATAAGGGGTTTCAACGTTTAAATTCATAATTTTCACTAGAAATCAAAATATATTTCTTACTTAGAAAAATTACTAAAAGACCCACTTAAAAATATATTTTAAATATATAAAACAATCATTTAAATATTAATAACAACGTGAATAATGACATAAATGTATATCTCTAAAGCTTTAATTTACCTTAACTATGGTCTTATTGTAACGCGAAATCCACTTCAGTATATTCGCTCGAACTGACTGTTTTGTCGTAATAGTCAGCAGGATTTATGGACAAGTACTCATGGGAGATGAGAACGATGACAACGGAAAAAATAGACGTTAATTCTGTAGTCGATAATGCGAAATTTACGCCTTTTCACTTCAATGTAGTTGCTTGGTGTTTACTCATTATCTTATTTGATGGCTACGATTTAGCAATTAATGGTGTGACGCTGCCACTCTTAATGCAAGATTGGGGCTTAAGCGCAGTACAAGCAGGTATGCTGGCCAGTACAGCACTTGCAGGCATGATGTTTGGTGCCATGATTTTTGGTTCGCTGGCAGACAAGATTGGCCGTAAAAAAGTTATCATGATCTGTATCGTGCTGTTTAGTGGTTTAACTTTCGCGGGTGGCTTTGCGTCTAACCCGACTGAGTTTGGGATTTTACGTTTCCTTGCTGGTTTAGGCATTGGTGGTGTAATGCCAAACCTGGTAGCACTGACTTCTGAATACGCGCCACAAAAGATGCGTAGTACCTTAGTAACCACAATGTTCAGTGGTTATGCCGTAGGTGGTGTCATGGCTGCTTTACTTGGCTCATGGTTTACTCCAGATTTTGGTTGGCAGATCATGTTCTTTATCGCGGGAATTCCACTGTTTTTATTACCTGTGATCTGGAAGTTTTTACCTGAATCTATCTCATTTATGGTGAAACAAAATCGCCAAGCGGAAGCACGAGAGATTGTGCGTCGTATGGCACCAGATTTAAAAGTAACTGAAAATACAGTATTCACTTTACCTCAGGAAAACGTACCTGAAGCTGCGAACGTGGTTAGCCTGTTCCGCCGCGGTCGTGCAGTCAATACATTATTGTTCTGGGTGGCATTCTTCACTTGCTTGCTGACGATGTATGCACTTAGTAGTTGGTTGCCAAAACTAATGATGGCTGCGGGCTACTCAATGGACAACAGTTTGATGTTTATGATGGTCATGAACGTGGGTGCAGTCGTTGGTATTGTCGGCGGTGGTATTCTGGCTGACCGTTTCCACCTGAAACCAGTACTGATGTTCCTGGGTATTATGGGTGCGATTGTGATGAGTTCAATGGGCTTTGCATCTAACCAGTTCTTACTTTATATCCTGGTGTTCCTGGCTGGTGCAGCGTCAATCGGTTCACAAATGTTGCTATACAGCTATGTAGCGCAGTACTACCCACTGGCAGTACGTTCTACAGGTATTGGCTGGTCTTCTGCGATTGGTCGTATGGGTGCGATTGTAGGCCCAATCTTGATTGGTGGCTTACTGGGTATGAACCTGCCTGCACACTTCAACTTTATGGCAGTCGGTTTACCGGTACTGATTACAGCAATTGCGGTTGCGCTGATCATGCATGACAATGAAGCTGACAAGATTGGTTCAGTCGAGCCAGCAGTGTCGAAAGCTTAAAAAATTGAGTTTTAAAATGAAGCCTCCGAAAGGGGGCTTTTTTAATGATTTAACTTATGATAAATATGATGTGAAATGTAAAAGAGCTACAATTATTTGAAAAAACTTATTAATTTGTATTACTTAGAGTTTGAGTCATATAATGAATTATTTAGTAATAATAGATTGTTACTAGTAATTATTTTTACTTTAGCCATCGCTTTTTTTATAAGTATCTTAAACATCTTAGGAGTATTTGGATTTCGTGACTACACAGAATCAGCTAAATTTTCCAGCATAGGTGGATCCTTACTAATTGAACTAATTTTGATAGGATGCTTCCAAGGGATAAGAGATATTAGAGATGAAAGAATCATGAAAAAATATAAAAAGATTTTTAAGAAAGAGAATATGACACTAAATTACGCAAAAAAATTATGGTTTCAAAAAACTCTTGATATATTACCAAGTGAATTTCTTAATTTAGCAGAGAAAATAGATAAGTA
>NZ_PQLP01000088.1:0-4161 GCF_002918965.1 Acinetobacter sp. ACNIH3
GCTATTGAAAGTGCATTGCTAGTATATAAATTAGCTTTTGATCACTTGAAGTTCGATCAATCTCATTTTGATGTGCGTAAAGAAAATATAAGTGTACATAATTTCCATATGAGATTGGGGGCAAAACATATTGATGGAAATGAGCTAGATAATTTTTATATTTATTTTTCATCAAAATATTATGAAATTCTGAATGATTATCAAAAGTTTCTAGGCCAATAAATGCAAACACTAAATATTGAAAATATTAAAGTAGGCGATAGAGCTGAATTAAAGCGAAGTTTCTCTGCTGAGGATGTTCAAAGATTCTCACGACTTTCTGGAGATACTAATCCTGTGCATCTTAACGAGGAGTATGCGAAGAACACTATATTTGGTTCTAGAATTGTACATGGAGCATTAGCATCTAGTATTTTCTCAACTATTTTTGCAACTACTTTACCAGGTCCTGGATGTATATATTTAAAGTCAGAGAATAAGTTTACTAAGCCTATTTATCTTAATGATTTTGTTGATTATTACGTGGAGGTTGTCGACGTAATAAAAGAGAGAAAAAAAGTTGTATTTGAAACTGGTGCATTTATAGACGGTAAGAAATGCATATCAGGTACAGCAGAGTTATATATTCCAGGTGAATAATTGAATTATGATTTCATTTTTAGATTTAAAGCAAATTAATCATCAGTACGCCGAAGAGCTAAAGGCTGCATGTAATCGTGTCATTGATTCTGGATGGTATATTGGTGGTCAAGAATTAGAGAAATTTGAACAGAATTTTGCAGATTATTGTGAGACTAAATTTGCTATTGGTGTTGCCAATGGTTTAGATGCTCTAATTCTTACCTTACGAGCATGGAAAGAGTTGGGCAAACTCAAAGATGGTGATGAAGTCATTGTGCCGGCGAATACCTATATCGCAAGTATTCTCGCAGTTACAGCCAATCATTTAATACCTGTTTTGGTAGAGCCAGATGAAAATAGTTTTAATATTTCGATTGAAGCAATACGAGCAGCAATTACTCCAAAAACAAAAGTGATTTTACCTGTTCATTTATATGGACAATTAGCAAATATGTCTGCAATTATGCAAATTGCACAACAGCATAATTTGTTAGTATTAGAAGATTCAGCTCAGGCACATGGAGCTGAAGTTGAAGGTAAAAAAGCGGGTAATTGGGGAGATGCAGCAGGTTTCAGTTTTTATCCAGGGAAGAACTTAGGTGCATTAGGTGATGCTGGTGCCATCACTACTAATGATGCAGAGTTAGCGCAAACTTTAAAAGCTTTGCGTAATTATGGATCCTATGAGAAATATAAAAACTTATTTGTAGGCGTAAATAGTCGTCTTGATGAAATTCAAGCAGCGATGCTTGACGTAAAATTAAAATATTTGGATGATGAAACACAAAATCGACGCCAGATAGCGAATCTTTATATGGCTGAAATTAATAACCCACTCATTGAATTACCAAAAGTAAATAAAGATGTACTTAATGATCAGCAGCATGTTTGGCATGTATTTGTCATTCGTTCAAAGTATCGAATGGAATTGCAAAAGTATTTAGCGGAAAATGGGGTACAAACTTTAATCCATTATCCAATCCCACCACATAAGCAGCAAGCATATGAGGAATGGAATGACCTAAGTTACCCAGTTTCTGAGCAAATTCATGCAGAGATTTTGAGCTTGCCGATGGGGCCAACTTTAACGGTTGAAGATGCTGAAAAAGTCATTCAGCTTTGTAATGAGTTTAAAGTGTAATGGATAATTTATTAGTTACAATTGCTATCCCATGCTATAACCATGCGGGGTTCGTACAGGATAGTATTAGAAGTGTTATTAATCAAACATATGAAAATATTGAATTCATTATTATTGATGATGGTTCAACTGATCAGTCTGTGAATAAAATAAAGGAAATGCTTATTGAATGTGAGCAAAGATTCACTCGGTTTGAATTTCGGGATCGTCCAAATAAGGGATTATGTAACACCTTAAATGAAGCTTTAGAATGGGCTCAAGGAGATTATTTTTGTGTGATTGCTTCTGACGACCAGATGCTTCCTGAAAAAACAAGCTTACAGATTAGCTCGTTTAAGTCTGATACTGTGGGAGTTTTTGGCGGTGTGAATATTATTAACAATAAAAATCAAATACTTTCCTCACGGGTAAGAGAATATTCTGAAACTGGATTTGAAGATATTCTTCTGAATAAACATGATCTACCAGCCTCTTCACAAATGTTTAAAACAGAAATTTTGAGGCAGGTTGGAGGATATAATCCTAATGTAAAGGTAGAAGATTGGGATTTGTTGTTACGTATGTCAAAACTAAATAAAAAAATGGTTTATATACCACAATTGCTGATTAATTATCGTAAGCATGATTCTAATATTAGTTCAGATAATACTTTTATGTATACTGAAATGATAAAAATACTAGATCAATATGTAGATGAACCTAAATATGCACAGGCCCTATATATAGTAAAAAAAAGACTGCTTGTTAATCCTATGAAAAAAATAAGTAAGTTAAAGGCCTTTTTCTTAAAGATTAAGATTCTTTTAGAATATAAATTTAACTGAAACCTTAGTTAGAACTCAGTTTTTTTATTAACTTAGCTGGATTTCCTGCATAAATCGAGTATGCGGGGACGCTTTTTGTGACAACAGAACTGTTACCAATGACGGAACCTTCTCCTATGGTTACTCCTTTTAAAATTCTCACATTTTCTCCGATAAATACATGATTCTCTATAGAAACAGGTGAGCACTGATAATTTCCATTTGATCGATCTTTTATTTCTACACCATGGAAATCGGAGTCAGTAATAAAAAAATTTGGACCGATTAAGCAGTGTTCACCGATAGTTACTGATGTTTTATCTGCAATAATTACAAAACTATTGTTAATAATAGTATGATCTTTGATTGTTACTCTTGCTGAACTATTTCTAGCTTCAATGTATCCGGCAGTATGATAAAAATATGGAGAAGGGGTAACACCTAATTGAGCCATTTCAATATGAATTTTACCCTTTCCTAAGAATAACGTAGGGTAGTGATACTCTTTTTTAATAACTAAATGATCACAATCTGAAAGTAGTCTTTTGTAAATAAAATATCTTATTTTATTGTAAATTTTTCTAAATTTCATAAAACTATCCTCTTTTAAAGATTAGAAAAAAGTATACAGTAGTAAGGGTTATAACAAAACGTCTCTTATTTTTAAAACTTTGTTTTTTTAAAATTTTACTAGTTAATATATAATTACAGCCTTTTTTTAAGCTGCAAACCCATTCTTGTTTTTCTTGAATTTGTTTATTGTTTTTTGATATATATTTTTTTATTCCCCATAATGTTGAAAAAAGCTCTTTATCAATTTTATTTTGAATTGGGTGTTTATTTAATAGCTTATGTAAGATAATGGCATTATTTATAATATAATGCATTTTTTGATTAATTTTCTTAGTTGTGGAGTTTGGGTTGTATTGATAATAATAAATTGAATTTATCTTTATAACCTTTTCTGAGTGTAAGAAATTTAATCTGCTTATTATTTCATCATTATTCAAAAAGTTTTCTTTTTTCGTATTTAAGGTGTGATAAAGATCATAGCTTTTTAAAAAAATATTCTTTTTCGTACACATGAAACCAGAAATTTTACATCATCCTATAGAGTTTTCTAAACATTCAAAACCATTATAAATATTTCTGCTTTCATCAAAGCAGGGAAGAGCTTCATATTTACCAGATTTATCTTGCATCATTACATCAAAAACAATAGTGTCTACTTTAGAATGTTTTATTACATTAATTATATTGTTAATCATATCATTTGATATAGAGTCATCACAATCAATAATTAAACAGTATTCCTCTTTTACTATTTTTATTGCATTTAGTCTAGCTTGGGCTGCTCCTTGGTTTTTTTGACTAATGATAGTGTACGAAAAAATATTTGATTTTAAGTTTTGATTCAATAGTGAAACTGTTGAGTCAGTAGAGCCATCATCAATAAAATATACATGAAAGGGCGAATTCAAACATGAGGTGCGACAGTTTCAAAAGCCATATGATAATCAACAAGCTGAGCAAATTTCTCTAATGGTGTAAGCCAATCTAACGCCTTTCTAGGACGAGTATTCAGTGACATGGCAA
>NZ_PQLP01000089.1:0-4050 GCF_002918965.1 Acinetobacter sp. ACNIH3
TCAGCAAATTCTGAGTTTATGTACCAGTCGCGGTGCAGTGCATGATTTCGAGTTGTTCAAACGCAATTTAAACCAGATTCCTTTTGGGGCTTTTATCCTTGCAGATAAAGGCTATCAGGGGATTTATGTGTTGTATCCGAATAGCCTGTTGCCATTAAAAGCCAAAAGACATTGTAAATTGGATCCTGAATTGAAAATCTATAATCAGGAAATCAATAAAAGAAGAATCGGAATTGAGCATGTATTTGGCAGCCTGAAAACCTTCAAAATCCTTGCTGAGCGTTATCGAAATAGAGGTAAAAGGCTTGGTTTGAGATTCAATTTAATCGCTGGAATCTACAACTTGGAACTGAGCAAAAAATGATTTATGAAAGAGGTCTATTGCAGAATAAGCCTTTAGAAATAGGTTTGTGCAACGAAACCCATTCAAACTCGTGGCTTCCAAAATTTGCCTCACATGACAGAAGCAAAAAATTCAGATGGTAGGTGTTCATCTAAAAATGGAAACATTTTTGTCGTCATTCTTGCTACCTATTCGCTACCTTTTTATTTTAATTAAAAAAACCCCTTACGATTAATGCACGCAAGAGGTTGATTTATATGGTGGGCCCAGACGGATAAGAACTATCACCTACCCTATTGTTTTTATTGCACTAATTTTTCTCTTAAAAATATAGGATACAAGGCAGGATACATAATTCAAATGTTCATTTTTTAATCAATTAAACTTTTTCCACCACAAAACTCCCCTACCAAATTGCCCATTTCATTGGAGTTTGACGATACAGAGCTTCTTAGTAAAAGACGAGCCAACATCAATATAATGGCAATTATCGATTTTAGTATGCTCTTTTACAATGGTATGCCCCAGATAAATTTCATCAATGCTTTCGACAACATCATAGAAGTCTGATTGATTCCGTATTCGTCCCCTACCCCACAATGCGTTTGAATAGGCAGAAGAGACACCCGAAATTTTATAGTCACCTTTACAAATATCTTGCTTAAATAGATTCCAATCATGGATATCTATATCAGCATGAACAATACCGATTTTTTTACTTTCAAGTTTGACTTCAATCACTAAAGGTAATTCGTTAAATTGCTCTATAATTTCTAATTGCTTTAGTTGTGGCAACTGATAAAACCACTCACCACCGTTTCGTTGATGTATATCTTTGATATTCGGATCAGATTGTCCTGAAATACACATTTCTTCGTGATTTCCCCTTACTGTGAGAAACCATGACTGATTTAACAAAGAAATACACTCGAGGTTCTCCACCCCACGATCTATGAGGTCACCTGTACAAATGAGTAAATCATTTTGAAAGTCAAAATTGAGAATTTTAAGTTCTTGCATGAGCAAGCTATAAGAGCCGTGTAAGTCACCAACTACATACATATGATCCGTTTTATTTGCATTGATTGTTAAAATATGAGAATAGTTCATTGACTTAAATGATCACCATTAATTTAAATATGATTACTGACCTAATAGCTTTTCAGTCACTAGTACTCGATCAAAGCTATACACATGTGCAAAAAGACTTTCTACACATTAAATAACCACCAATTTTTACCATCACAAGGCAATCTAAATAAAGAAAAATAAGGATATGGGTACTAAAGTTCATAATTCATATATTATTTCTATCAATAACTTATGATATAAATAATATATACAAAAATTTACTTCAAATAACACAACTTATGTACTTATCAAATATAAAACTTTGGAATTTTAGAAAATACGGAGAAGTTGGAAGTACTTTTGATCTAACTAAACCTAATTTAAACCTTAATTTTACCAAAGGTCTTAATGTGCTAATTGGTGAAAATGATTCGGGGAAAACAGCAATCATAGATGCCATTAAATTAGTTTTAAAAACGCATAGTTACGATTACATCAAGGTAGAAGATAAAGACTTTTTTGACGGTGCTACACGATTTAGAATTGAGCTTGAATTTTATGATTTAACTGATGATGAAGCTAAAAATTTTACAGAATGGTTAGGCTGGAAAGGTACTGGAGCTGATGCCCAAACATTTTTAAAATTAAACTACGATGTTACTCGTACTGATAAACGAATTAATCCATCAGATGTTAAAGCAGGCGCTGACTTAGAGGGTTATGTGTTAACTGCAGAAGCTAAAGAATATCTTAAAACAACATATTTAAGACCTTTAAGAGATGCTGAAAATGAGTTGGTCTCAAAACGAAATTCTCGGCTTTCTCAAATTCTATTGGGTGATCCTACTTTTAAAAATAAAGATCAAAATCATGAACTTGTTCATATGTTTGAAGGTCTTAATATGAATTTGCAGAAATATTTTAAAGGTGAAGAAATAAGTTTTATTGATAAGGAGGGTAATACTGCAAAAAAAATTTACGAAGATGGGAAGACAATTAAAGATAAAATAGATGGCTACATTAAAGATTTTTATGCTGAAGGTATTTCTACAGAATTTAATGTTTCATCAACAGAGTTAAAAAGCATTTTAGAAAAATTTTCTCTTTTTTTAGAATCACAAAGAAATGTAGGCTTAGGTACATTAAATCGTCTTTTTATGGCAGCAGAATTGCTCCACTTAAATAAAGAAGACTGGCATGGATTACGTTTAGGATTAATTGAAGAGTTAGAGGCTCACCTACACCCGCAAGCTCAGATGCAAGTCATTAAAGCCTTACAAAGGCAAGAACAAATTCAACTCATTCTTTCAACACATAGTCCCAATTTAGCATCAAAGGTCAGATTAGAAAATTTAATCATATGCAACAAAGGCAATGCCTTTCCTTTAGGAAAAGAATATACAAAGTTAGATGAAGAAGATTATGTATTCTTGGAAAAATTTCTCGATACAACAAAATCAAATCTATTTTTTGCTAAAGGAGTAATTCTTGTAGAAGGATGGGCAGAAGAAATTCTAATTCCTAGTTTAGCAAAAGCCATCGGAATAGATTTAACAGCAAAAGGTATTTCTGTGGTTAATATTGGCGGGATTGGTTTCCAGCATTATGCCAATATTTTCCTTAGGAAAAATCCTCCATATATGACTATTCCTGTGGTAATCATCACTGATACTGATATCCGCACTTATGAAAAATTAACTGAAAAAATTGAGGGTAAAGAGGTCACTAGTTATGTTAAAAAAGACAATACCGTAGAAATCACACAAAAAATAGCTGAAATTAAAGCTAAATCAACTTGTAATCTTAAATACTATCCTGCTCCTCAATGGACTCTAGAATATTGCTTTTTTCAATCCCCAAAATTAACTTCAATATTTCAATTATGTGCAAAATCTATCCACCCTCAAATTTTTGCTGATGAAAATGATTTTGAATTAGAACTTGCAAAACAATTATTCAATCAAGGACTTAAGAAAACAAAAATTGCCTATAAAGTAGCTCATCATTTGGATGAAGAAATGGCTAAAGAACCAATGCTTCGCACATTAAAATTACATGAAGCTCATTCAACAGACAGTGCTTATTATCTAATCGAGGCAATTCGATATGTCACAAGCAATTGAAATCACCGATGAAGATATCCAATACGCCGAGAATATTTTATTACCTCAAGGTAAAACTTTTGATAATGAGCGACGTAACTTTATCCGTAATTTATCTACGATAGATTTACAAGCAGTTCCTGGTAGTGGCAAAACAACAGCGCTTTTAGCAAAACTATTGATTTTAGAAACTAAGCTCCCTTTATCTGATGGTTCAGGAATTTTAGTTCTCTCTCATACCAATGCAGCAGTAGATGAAATTAAAGAAAAAATTCATCAATACTGCCCACAACTTTTCCGCTACCCCAATTTTATTGGAACGATACAAAGTTTCGTAAATGAGTTTTTAGCTATTCCTTATTATTTATTAAGGGTTAATAGAAAGCCTTTTCGCATTGATAATGATAGGCAGAGTAAAACTTGAAGTGCGACATAAACCACCTAATTAATTTAAAGGGTTTATGGAGTATATAAAATTGTCATACCATCATCTTAACTTTGAAGATCGTACTGCATTAATGCTTGAGTCAAGAA
>NZ_PQLP01000009.1:0-86064 GCF_002918965.1 Acinetobacter sp. ACNIH3
AAAAAGGCACATGCGAAAATATGAATGGTTTAATTAGGCAATATTTACCTAAAGGGATTGATTTAAATCAGGCAGATCAGCATTATTTAAATCAAGTTGCCATGTCACTGAATACTCGTCCTAGAAAAGCGTTAGATTGGCTTACACCATTAGAGAAATTTGCTCAGCTTGTTGATTATCATAAGACTTTTCAAACTGTCGCACCTCATGTTTGAATTCGCCCAGCAATTAAATTGAATCTTAAACCCAGTCTTTTTCCTCGATTACGATATCGCTCAGCAAGGATTTTGAAGGTTTTTAAACTGCCAAATACATGCTCAATCCCAATTCTTCTTTTGTTGATTTCTTGATTATAGATTTTTAGTTCAGGATTCAATTTACAGCGCTTTTTTGCTTTTAATGGCAATAGGCTATTTGGATACACTGAGTAAATCCCTTGATAGCCTTTATCTGCAAGGATAAAGGCACCTGCCGGAATCTGATGCAAGTTTCGTTTGAAGAGTGCGAAATCATGTACAGCACCACGACTCGTGCATAAACTCAGAATTTGTTGAGTTCTATAATGAATGATGGCCTGTACTTTGAAAGTATGTGCCTTCTTTTTGCCACTATAGCTTTTCTTCTGTTTTTTTAGGTCTTTGTATTGGAATTTCTGTGGCATCAACAATCACCACGTTCCAGTCGATGCCTTCGCCCTTAGGTAAATGCTTCGGTAAATTAAATAGATTAGACTTGATCAGGCAGTCCTCTACATGACGGACAATTCTTGAAGCAGTCGGCTCTGACACACCATAACTAGTTGCAACATGGAACAATGTTCGATATTCACGCCAATAACTTAAGCACAGAAGGATTTGATCTTCTATGCTTAATTTGGTGGGTCTACCTTTAGCAGGAACATGCATTTTCAGTTGTTCCACCATTAAATCAAAGGTTGACCATGAGATGCCTGTGTATCGCTTAAACTGTGTTTCAGAAAGCTTCTTTGAATCGATGTATTTCATCCGCAGATTATGCATGAATATTTAAAATTCTTCGGTACAAATAATCAGCAAGAGACTGTTTGTTTTTTGATTTATGAAAGAGGCCTAATATTAAAAAATTACTTTTATTTTAAAAGAAATAAATTAAATAAATCATTTTTTAATCAAGTTGGAATAGTTATTGCTAATTATAAAAAGAACCGATTTTACTCATCTGAGTAAAGTTATTGATTAGTGTCCATGGGGCACAAGTACAAAAAGAGCGGAAGAGAATGAAAGAAAAAAAGATCTTTAAAACCGGATTCAAAACACTGATGGGGATACTATGTGCGGGTGGCCTGGTGGCGGCATCATTGACTCATGCACAGGATAAAGCAGCATTTGTATATATTGGCCCAACCAGTGACCATGGCTGGACCTATTCACATGATCAGGGCCGGATCAAGGCTGAAAAAGCGCTGGGCGGCAAATATAAAACCTCCTATATCGAAAATGTTCCAGAAACTGCCGACGCAGAGCGTGTTATCCGTAACCTGGCGCAGCAGGGGAATAAAGTCGTTTTTGCCACCTCATTTGGCTATATGAATGCCATGGAGAAAGTCTCCAAGCAGTTCCCAAATACGGTATTTATGCACGCCACTGGTTATAAGCAAGGCAAAAATCTGGGCGTATATGACGTTCGTACCTATGAGGGTGCCTATATGCTCGGTGTGGTTGCTGGACAGAAAACCAAAAACAATGTTTTAGGTGTCGTGGCATCATTCCCGATTCCTGAAGTGGTGCGCAACATCAATGCTTATACTGTGGGTGCGCAAAGCGTGAATCCAAAAGTGAAAACCAAAGTGATCTGGGTCAATTCATGGTTTAACCCGGGCAAGGAACGTGATGCTGCATTGGCATTGATTGCTCAAGGTGCCGATGTGTTGATGCAAAATACTGATTCTCCAGCAGTCGTTCAGGCAGCTGAACAGAAAGGGGTCTATGCCTTTGGCTGGGACTCGGACATGAGCAAATTTGGTCCTAAAGCCCATCTGGCGGCTTCGGTACTCCATTGGGAAAAAATCTACACCCCAGTGATGACTCAGGTCAGCAATAAAACATGGAAGCCAAGTGCACTGTGGTATGGGGTAAAACAGAAAGCTGTCGATATTGAGAGCTTTGGACCAATGGTAACCGCAGGTGAGAAAAAGAAAGCACTTGCTGTTCGAGATGCGATTCTGAAAGGTACCTTGCACCCATTTACTGGCCCGCTCTATAAACAGGATGGTTCAATGGTCATTGCTAAAGGTAAAACACTGGATGATGCCACCTTGAGCAAAATGAACTACTACGTAAAAGGTGTAGAAGGCTCACTTCCGAAATAAAAAACAAAATAACAGCCATCACATCATTCTAAACACAGGCTCATGATTCATCTGGTCTTTAGCAAAAGGCAGATGAATCAACCAGCCGCATAAATCAGGGCACTTATGATGAATCCAACACATGATCTGTCTACACCTATGCCCAAGATGAATACAGGTTCAGGCAAGGATATTCCGCGACTGGAGCTGGTCAATATCTGCAAAAGCTATAATTCACTCAAGGCAAATGACCAGATTCATTTGACTGTATATCCTGGACAGATTCACGCTATTTTGGGTGAAAATGGTGCTGGGAAAAGCACCCTCATGAAAATTATTTATGGTGCAGTCAAAGCCAATCAGGGACAAATTCTGTGGAATGGTAAAGAAGTCCGAATAGACAGTCCATCAATGGCGAGAAAACTCGGGATCGGCATGGTCTATCAGCACTTTTCCCTATTTGAGACCCTGACTGTTGCTGAAAATATTTTATTGGGACTGGATGAAAAAGTAGATTTACCGAACCTGAGCAAGAAAATTATTGCCGTTTCTGAACAGTATGGTTTACCTGTCGATCCGCGAAGGGAAGTTCATTCCTTATCGGTAGGTGAGCGGCAGCGTGTAGAAATTATTCGTTGCCTGTTACAACATCCAGCGCTGATTATCCTGGATGAGCCGACTTCAGTTTTGACACCCCAAGCGGTACGGCAGTTATTTAAAACTCTGCGCATGCTGGCATCTCAGGGAGTTTCTATTTTATATATCAGTCATAAACTGCATGAAATTAAAGAACTCTGTGATGAAGCCACGATTTTGCGTAATGGACAAGTCACCGGAAACGTCGATCCACGAGAAAAATCGACCAGTGATTTGGCCCGCCTGATGATTGGCCGTGATTTACCCACTTATATACGCGCAGAATATCAGGGCATACCAGAAACCTGTTTTCAGGTTGAAAATCTTGGCTATCAATCTGATGATCCTTTTGGTGTGTCCTTACAAAATATCAATCTTAGCGTTCAGGCAGGTGAAATTGTCGGTATTGCCGGTATTTCCGGAAATGGACAGGCCGAACTGCTGTCTTTATTGTCCGGCGAAGCGCTGACCAAAACCGGCAGGCTTTATCTGGAACAACAGGAGATTACTGCATTAACTGCTGGCCAGCGGCGTAATGTGGGACTTGGGTTTGTACCGGAAGAACGTTTAGGTCGTGGTGCCGTCCCCAATATGACATTGGCTCAAAATGCGCTATTGACCGCCTATCGTCAGAAACTCACCCGTTGGGGCTTGATTAAATTCTCAGATATCCAGACTTTTGCTGAAAAAATTATCAAAAAATTTGGGGTTAAGGCCAGTGGTGCGAACGCAGAAGCCCGTTCTTTATCGGGTGGAAATTTGCAGAAATTTATTGTCGGCCGTGAAATTCTGCAGAAGCCAAAATTCCTGATTGTGGCTCAGCCCACATGGGGCGTAGATGTAGGTGCTTCCATGTTTATCCGCCAGACGCTGATCGATCTGTCACGTCAAGGGGTCGGTATTTTGGTGATTTCCGAAGAACTCGAAGAACTGTTTGAGATGAGCGATCTCATTTGTGTACTCGCCAATGGCGAGCTGTCGAATCCAGTTCCAACCCAGCAAACCAATGCAGAAAGTATTGGCTTACTCATGTCTGGCATTCAACGCCATGAAGCGACCTCGACCACGGCAGAGGAGCAACACGCTCATGCTTAAGACTTTATTAGAACAACAAATGATCTGGGGAGGATGAGCACATGCATTTACTCGAACCACGTGAACATCCGTCACAACTGATGAAATGGCTGTCACCAGTCATTGCCCTGGCAGCCATGCTGGTCGTTGGCAGTATTTTATTTTTGATGCTGGGGATTAGCCCTGCACAGGCCATGTATGTATTTTTTATTGAACCGCTGATGACCTCCTATGGCTGGAGCGAGTTGGCCGTTAAAGCAGGTCCTTTGATTCTGATTGCCCTGGGTTTAGCTGTTGGGTTTCGTGCCAAACTGTTCAATATCGGTGCCGAAGGTCAGCTGATCATGGGTGCCATTTTTGGTGGTGGTATCGCACTGCTGTTCCATGAACAGGCAGGTTGGTGGATTTTACCTCTTATGATTTTTATGGGTGCAATTGGCGGTGCCTTATGGGGCGCAATTCCTGCATTACTGAAAACCCATTTTAATGCCGAAGAAACTCTGACCACCTTGATGATGAACTATGTCGCACTGTTTGTATTGCTCTATCTGGTCAATGGTCCTTGGCGTGATTCAGAGGGCATGAATTTTCCGCAAACTGTCATGTTTAGTGAAAGTGCAACCTTACCGATGATTCTGGAAGGAACACGGGTTAATGCTTCAATCTTTATCATCGCTGTGGCTGTGCTTCTGTTCTGGCTCTTTATGCGTAAAAGTATGACTGCTTTTAAACTGGAAGTCAGCGGACAAGCACCTCTAGCTGCTAAATATGCTGGTTTCTCATCTTCCAAAGCGATCTGGCTGAGTCTGGTGATTTCCGGAATGATGGCGGGGATTGCCGGGATATGTGAAGTAGCAGGCCCAATCGGTCAGCTGAATCCGAGCCTGTCACCGGGTTATGGCTATGCCGCAATTATTGTCGCTTATCTGGGTCGTCTGAATCCGATTGGTATCGTACTTTCCGGATCGTTAATGGCATTGATTTATCTCGGTGGGGAAATGGCACAAATGCAATTACAGCTTCCGGTCGCAATTACCGGGATATTCCAAGGCTTGCTGCTGTTTTTCCTGTTGGGATCGGATGCCTTGATTGAAAACCGTTACCGCTTTGCCAAAAAACGTGTAGTGCCTACAGCTGAACCTGCTTCGGCAAATGCTTAACAAGATCGGAGGAAAAACAATATGGCTATAGAAATGACCGCAATTCTAGCCGGCACAATCGCCGCAGCAACGCCTCTAATCTTTGCCGGTTTAGGTGAGTTGGTGTCACAGCGCACTGGGGTAATTAATTTAGGCGTAGAAGGCATGATGCTGGTCGGTGCCATTGCCGGTTTTGCCTTTGCTGCCCAATATGAAGCCAGTGTATTTAGTGCCTTATTGATCGGTGGGCTGGCAGGTATGCTGATGGCATTGATCTTTGCTTTCTTCACCTTATCACTTAGTACTAATCAGTCGGCCTGTGGTTTGGCTTTAACTATTTTTGGGCTGGGTATTTCTGCATTTTTAGGTCAGAACTATGTCAGCATGGCTCTACCGGGTTTAAGTAGCTGGAATATACCTGTACTGGCAGATATTCCCTTTATTGGTCCAATCCTGTTTCAGCAAAACTATGTGGTCTATCTGTCCATACTGGCATTTTTTGCTGTGTGGTTTGTACTGGCGAAAACCCGTCTGGGCTTGCTGTTAAAAGCAGTAGGAGAGTCACCTGAAAGTGCACATGCCATGGGTTACCACGTACTGGCTATTCGCTACGGCGCTGTCCTGTTTGGCGGCTTGATGGCAGGTATTGGGGGAGCATTCTTATCCACTGTATATACCCCAATGTGGATTGAAAATATGGTCGCAGGTCGGGGCTGGATTGCAATTGCTCTGGTGGTCTTTGCTGTCTGGAAACCATCCCGACTGATGCTGGGTGCTTATTTGTTCGGTGGTGTGACCATCCTGCAGTTTCATGCACAGGCATTGGGGATCAAAGTACCCAATGAGTTTTTAGCAGCTCTGCCTTATCTGGCGACGATTGTAGTACTAGTCGTGATTTCCCGAGACAAGAAACTTTTGAAGATGAATCTGCCAGCGTCATTAGGCAAAACGTTTGTGCCTTAAACCTATCAATTAAAAAGATGATATAGAACAAAATGAAAATATTAGCAGCAGCCTATGTGCTGACCATGAATAGTCAAAATGAATGCATCAAAAATGGGGCGATATTGATTGAGGGAGACCGAATCAAGGCCATAGGAACCAAGACCGAACTTACCCAAAAATATCCCAATGTCATCGTGCGTGATTATCCTGAAGCCCTATTAATGCCAGGCTTAATCAATACGCACTGTCATTCCGGACTATTAAGAGGCACTGCTGAAGGACTGCCAGTATGGGATTGGCTGGAACAGTTTATTGATCCCATGCATCGTGTACTTCAACCTGAAGATGCCAAGGCTGCCTCGTATTTGTGTTATGCAGAAGCATTATTATCCGGTACCACGACCATTGTCGATATGTGGCGCTACATGGATGGTAGTGCAGAAGCCGCACAACAGCTTGGTATCCGTGCTATCTTGGTACCTTATGTCGCCGAGCACCCTGATCATGACTATTTTGAAACCCTAAAAACGAATGAAGCCCTGATTAATCGTTGGCATCAGCAAAGTCATGGCCAAATTCAGGTCTGGGTGGGCTTAGAACATCTGTTTTATGCTGAACCTCATGCACTCAAACGTATTCAAAGCTTATGCCAGGATTATCAGACCGGTTTTCACACCCATAGCAATGAAAGCCAGTTTGATGTCCAGGAAAACTTGCGCCGTCATGGTGTACGTCCAATCCAGACACTGGAACAGCTGGGTCTTTTAGATTTGCCACATACCTTACTTGCACATTGTGTGTGGGCAGATTCTAATGAAATTCAAATTTTGAAAGAACACAATGTTGGAGTTGCCCATAATCCAGTTTCAAACATGAAACTGGCCTCAGGTGCTGCGCCTGTACTGGATATGCTCAAACAGGGGATTGCTGTCGGTTTAGGCACAGATGGAGAAAAAGAAAATAACAATCTGGATATGTTTGAGGAAATGAAGACGGCTTCTTTATTGGCCAAGTTTTCTTCTTTGGATGCAGCAGCCCTAGATGCATGGTCTGTTTGCCAGATGGCCACCTGCTTAGGTGCAAAGGCATTGGGCATGCAGGATCAGATTGGTAGCCTGCAAGTGGGGAAGCTAGCTGACATTATTGCTGTAGATATTGCGACCCCACGTATGACGCCGCTGGTGGATGAAGGCCGATTATTTAATTTATATACTAATCTTGTACATGCTGTTCAGGGACAGGATGTCATTATGACCATGGTTGGCGGTAAAATTGTCACTGAAGGTGGGCAATTGCTGAATGCAGATCTACAAAGTTTAATCGATGAAGTCAATCGGGTTACACCTTTACTCTTTAAACGACGTGATGCATGGATGGCACACAAAGGTAAAGCTATCAATGAATTAAATCGAAATTCAGCTGAGGAAACTGAATAAATACTAGCTTAGCAATGAGCTATATTGCAGACTGTATAAACCAGTAACCCAAATTTAAACCTGTATACCTATCCTAATCGCATCGTCCTATTTTAGTGATTTCAAAGATTCCACATATCATGATGACGCTAAGCAGAAATATTCGAGGAGCAGATTATGCTGCCATTTATGTGGTCGGAGATCTGCATGGTTGCTATCGCCTTCTGATGCAAGAATTGGAAAAAATCCGGTTTAATTTTGAGCAAGATTTGCTGATATGTACCGGTGATCTAGTGGATCGAGGCAGTGAAAATCTGGAATGTATTTCTTTATTAGATCAGCCATGGTTCTCGAGCGTCCGAGGCAATCACGAGGAAATGTGCATCAAAGGGCGTGATGATGTATGGGTTCAGGATATGCATGCACGAAATGGTGGCGAATGGTTCTATCTGTTGTCCACCGAAAAACAGGATGAACTCAGCGAAATCTTCTCTCAGCTTCCATTGGTCATTGAAATTCAACTTGAAGATAAAAAGATTGGCATTTTGCATGCGGATATTGATATCCATGACTGGAATCAGTTTAAGACAAACATTGCCAAAGGCGAACGAAAAATTCCGGGTTTAACTTCAGCTTATACTAATGCGTTATGGGGAAGAGGCCGTATCCGGCATCATTCCAAGCGCTATGGAACCGTTAAAAACATTGATGAGATCTATTTAGGGCATACCATTGTGAAAAAACATATCCGGATTGATAACTGTCACTATATTGATATCGGTTCCTCTTATACGCAGAAGCTGTGTATTGTCAAAATTAAATGAGGATAAGGGCGGTAGTATAAAAGATCTCCTTACGAAGAAATAAAAAGCCATCAATATGATGGCTTGATTAAACGATTAATTAATAGGTTTTATAAGGTAAAAACTTGCCAGACAATACGACATCTACCCGGTCACCGTTCGGGTTTTCCTCACGCTGAATATCCATGCTGAAGTCGATGGCACTCATAATGCCATCACCAAATTCTTCATGGATCAGCTCTTTAATAGTCGAACCATATACATTCACCACTTCATACCAACGGTAAATTAAAGGATCCGTAGGCACACTGGTTGGCAAAGAGCCTTTATAAGGTACAATTTGCAGCCATGCCACCGCCTCATCACTAAGGTCAAAAATCTGACCAATTTTCTCTGCCTGTTGCTTATTAAATGCCATTTGTCCCAGGCAGGCAGCCGTTACCCATTCTTTAGAAAGACCAATTTCCTTGGCGACATCTGCCCATTTAATTGACTTTAAAACTTTCGCTGAAATGATCATGTCAGTTACTTGTTGACGATGGGTAATCATAAAAATCTCCAGGTTATTTTTGAAATACATTTATATGAATTTTCATTAATGCAGTTCTCATGCCAACTAGAGGACCAAATTAATTTTAAATAGAGTGCAAAAAATTGAATGATTTTTAAATAATTTATGGCACAGCTTTTGCTTCATTTATAACAAGCATGGCAATGGCGCCATAACAAAATTACCTGTTCTGATATTTAAGGCAACGACGCCTAAGGTTTCAAAGACCTTAGGCGTCTTTTTGTTTAAAAACAGGTCCAGATATTAAAAATGAGGACGATGACATGGCATATCTTGCTCCTGCAGAGTTTGCAAAAAAAGTGGTAGATGCGGGTGAATCCAAATTACATATGGCAACCCGTGATGTATTGATTCGTGCCTTTATGGCAGGTGCGATTTTGGCGCTGGCAGCGGTATTTGCCATTACCATAGCCGTGCAAACAGGATCAGCACTAATTGGTGCGCTTCTGTTTCCAGTTGGTTTTTGTATGTTGTATTTATTGGGCTATGACCTGTTAACTGGGGTGTTTGTACTTACGCCGCTGGCATGGCTAGATAAACGCCCAGGGGTGACATGGGGACGTATTCTAAAAAACTGGGGCTTGGTGTTTGTAGGGAACTTTACAGGCTGTTTAGTCGTTGCGGTGCTCATGGCAGCGGTTTATACCATGGGTTTTGCAGCGGATCCAAACCCTGTCGGCGTGAAAATTGCGCATATTGGTGAGGAGCGGACATTAGGTTATGCCGAATACGGATTCGCCGGCTGGATGACTATTTTTATCCGTGGCATGCTGTGTAACTGGATGGTGTCATTAGGTGTCATTGGCGCGATGATGTCTACTACGGTGAGTGGCAAATTCATTGCCATGTGGATGCCAATTATGCTGTTCTTTGCCATGGGCTTTGAGCATTCTGTAGTGAACATGTTCCTGTTTCCATTTGCCATGATGATGGGCGGTGACTTCTCGATTGCTGACTACTTCCTATGGAATGAATTGCCGGTTGCTTTGGGTAATCTGGTGGGTGGTTTGGCATTAACAGGTCTGGCACTTTATACCACCCATGTCCGTACTGGTGTTAAAAAAGAATTTTAATATTCACCATTTTATAAAGGGATCGTATAGATCCCTTTTGAGCTTTCAGCATGAAAAAAACATTAAAAGTCAGTATTGGGCAATATTCTACTGCCGGAATTAAACAACAGAACCAGGATTTCCATGGAGTATATCTGCCCGAAGGACATGTGCTGAAACAGAAAGGTATTGCCTGTGTTATAGCGGATGGAATCGGTAGCAGTAATGTCAGTCATCTTGCAGCAGAAACCGCCGTTGGCAGTTTTTTATCTGACTATTATTCTACTTCAGATGCCTGGAGTACACAGACTTCAGCAGAACGGGTGATCCGCGCGACCAATTCATGGCTTTATGCACAGACTCAACAAAGTCAAGGACGTTTTGATAAAGACCGAGGTTATGTCTGTACCTTATCTGCACTGATTTTAAAACAGCAACAAGCCCATATTTTTCATGTTGGTGATAGTCGTATTTACCGCATTCGCGATCATGAAATTGAATTACTGACCCATGATCATCGTGTCTGGTTGTCATCCAGAGAGCATTATCTCAGCCGAGCCTTAGGTGCAGATTATCGTATTGAAATTGATTATCGAAATATTGAGCTCAAAGAAAAAGATATTTTTTTACTGATGACCGATGGGGTCTATGAATTTGTCACAGATCAACAATTATTAGATTTAACTTTAATAGATGCAGATTTAAATCAACTTGCCAAAGCATTAGTTGAAAAAGCCTTAGAACAGGGCAGTGATGATAACTTAAGTCTCCAGGTGATCCGTGTAGAACAGCTGCCTGAACTGAATCAGTTTCATATTCAGCAGGATTATGTATTTCCACAACAGCTCAGTAAAGGTGAAGTTTTTGAAGGTTATGTGATTGATAAGATTTTGCACCAAAATCATCGCAGTTGCCTGTATTTGGCACACGATACTCAGCAGCAGCCTTTGGTCATAAAAACTTTGGGAGTAGATTTACAGCAAGATAAGCATGCCGTAGAGCAGTTTCAACTCGAAGATTGGGTATCGAAACGTCTGAAACATGACAACCTGATGCAGTGTTATCCACATAACACAGAGAAACAATATTTATTCCAATGTTATGAATATTTGCAGGGTGAAACCTTGGCCCAATGGCTGCATCGCCAGGAAAAGCCTTTAAATCTCGATGAGATTTTACCAATTTTGCAACAAACGGCCTTGGCTTTAAATGCGATGCATCGGCTGGAGATGCTGCATCAGGATATACGGCCAAAGAACATCATGGTTTTAAATGCAGAAAATGCCATGAAAATTAAACTGATTGATTATGGTTCAACAGCAGTAAGAGGTCTGGTCGAAATTAATCCTAAAAATGCGAATCGACCCCTCGGAACCTTGGCATTTATGGCACCGGAGTATTTTATTGATCATTCGCCATCTGTACATTCAGACCAATTTTCTTTGGCGGTAATGGCCTATTATTTACTCACCAAACAATTACCTTATGGGACAGATTTAGCTCGCTGTAACAGCTTAAAGCAGCTTAAAAAAGTTCAATATCATTCCATCAGGAAATATCGGCCTGATTTACCTATATGGTTAGATAAAATTTTAGGCCAAGCGCTGAGTATTGAACCGACACATCGTTTTGAGGCCTTGTCTGAACTCATTCATAATCTAACGCATCCTTCCAAAGAATTATTAAACTCTAAACCACCAGCAATCATTGAACGTGATCCTTTACGTTTTTGGCAAATGAGTTGCGCCGTATTAGGGCTATTATTTTTACTGAGTATTGCATGGCCATTTATTTGAAAAGACAGGATCAAACCATGCTTAAAATTGAAGGTACATAGATAAGTTTTTATTCAAACTAGACCATGAGATTGAATGTCAAAAGCGCAGCAATCAATCAACAACCAGATAAAACAAGAACCCTATAGTTGTCATTTGAATAGACTTCTAAGATAAGCAGATAACAACAAAAAAAGCAGGGAACCAAAATGTCTGCTCAAATTTTATCGTCTATCCTGAGTACTGCCATAATATTGGCATTCGCTGGATGTACATCGTCATCCAAGTCTCCGATTACAGACAGTTATGGTCCTCAACCTGAGCTGCCTGAACCTAAATCCAGTTTGTTCCCTGTCGTTAATATCGCACCAGCCAAAGGCTGGCCAGTAAATACTATGCCTACACCGGCTGCGGGTTTAAAAGTGCAGGCTTTTGCCAAAGGTCTTCAGCATCCACGTTGGCTCTATGTTCTGCCGAATGGAGATGTATTGGTGGCGGAAACTGATGCGCCGCCCAAGCCTGAAGATAGTCAGGGGATTAAGGGTAAAATCATGAAAATGGTCATGAAAAGGGCAGGATCTTCTCATCCAAGTCCTAACCGTATTAGTCTACTTCGTGATAATAACCATGACGGCGTTGCTGATCAGAAAACAGTATTTTTGCAGAATTTAAACTCACCATTTGGCATGACCCTAGTTGGAAATACACTATATGTAGCGAATACAGATGCTTTAGTAGGTTTTCCTTATCAGCAAGGTATCACTCAAATCAAAGAAAGTGGTCGCAAAGTATTGGCTTTACCGGCAGGTCCCTTAAACCATCATTGGACCAAAAACGTGATTGCCAATCCTGAAGGAACCAAACTCTACATTACAGTTGGCTCCAACAGCAATGTAGCTGAAAATGGCCTAGACCAAGAAAAAGGACGAGCTCTGATCATGGAATTTGATATGGCTAGTTCTAAGGCACGGCCATTTGCAACTGGCTTACGTAATCCTAATGGTATGGATTGGCAGCCTCAAAGTGGAGCATTATGGACGGTAGTCAATGAGCGGGATGAAATCGGGAATGATTTGGTACCTGACTATATGACCTCAGTGAAAGACGGCGCTTTTTATGGCTGGCCTTATAGTTATTATGGTCAACATATAGATACACGGGTAAAACCACAAAATCCCGGACTGGTAGCACGGGCGATTAAACCGGATTATGCATTGGGCAACCACACGGCATCATTAGGTTTGAGTTTTTATAAAGCTGAGTTAATGCCTCAATATCGCGGTGGTGCACTAATTGGTCAGCATGGTTCTTGGAACAGAAAACCACATAGTGGCTATAAAGTAATTTTTGTACCATTTAGTAATGGTCAGCCTTCCGGTACCCCACAAGATGTCCTGACAGGCTTTTTAAGCAAAAATGGAGAGGCATTAGGAAGGCCAGTGGGTGTAACAGTAGATTTATCAGGCGCAATATTGGTTGCTGATGATGTAGGAGATACAATTTGGCGTGTGTCACCAGATGAACAGGTCCGTTAATCAGCAAGAAAAGAGATAGGAATGTTTATATTCAAAAACTTAGATACCAGTATGCTATAGTTTTACTTGAGAAAATATTCAAAAAAAAAATAAAAGCCTTATAGTCTCTCCCAAAACTATAAGGCTTAGCGGCTGTAGTCTCTTCTTTTATCACTTACTATCCCGGTAAGTTCGCTGTCTTGGCGACTTTATTATCGTTATAATGCGATTATTATCAGCTTTCCTTGCTGACTCTTTATGTGAAATATAATGTCAAAAATTTTGACGATAGAAAATAGGGTAATTACTCTAATTTGTGTAAGCAATTTCCTACAAAAAATAACACTTTTATACAAAATAAAACATTATATGAAAATTCTTGTAAATACATTCACTTCTAATACGCTCAAACCAATGTATTTTAATGTTTTTTTATTAATAAATAATTAATACAGTACATCCCCTTTAGGTATCATTGCTTAACCAAATATCTATAATTAACCTCTTCTAAGAAGCCAATTTAACAAATTAATAGCAATCTATATTCTCCATCATTTTCAACAGGAGCTCTATGCACACAGGGTAAAACTTGCTGTGCTGGATGATCAACAGCGAGTCGCCAGAGATTTCCCGTGTCTAAATTGACAGGCTTTACATCAGCTTTAGCCCGATAATGCAGATCGAAGAAATATTCTTCCAGAAACGTCTCAAACTCAGTTTCTGATCCGTCATGTAACTGCTTGAGTTGTTCCCTGATTTCAGGAATCAAGATTTTTTGCTCAACCTGGTCATTGGGCAAAATCTCACTTGCAGCACCGTGATAGGTGCATAAAAATGTATCCGTTTCGATAGGGGAGCGATCCACATGGTAGGAATAGACATCGGTCGAAATAAAATCAAACTCATCATCCCGTTCATAGCATTTCAGCAAATTCAGGCAAGGAGAAGCGCCGTAGTCAGTCAATAGCTGCATATCTTTTAATATGATTTCTCTAGCCACATGACCCTGTTCAGAAAGCTGAAGCGCCAAAAGATCTTCAACAGAAACTTCAGTCATATTTCCTTTTAAATCAAGTTTAGCAACGATTTCTTTAAAATCACCAGACAAATTTCTAGACCAGCAGATGGCATTCGCCTCGCCCAAAAAATCCGAATATACAAGTTCAGAAAAAGTTGAAACCACTCGAACTTGAGGATTGCCAGAAAAGATATTGGTCATTTCAAAATGAAGTCGCTATTTATAAACCGTGCTCAATAATACACTTTGATGTTTAGAAATAAATAATGATCGGCAATATAAACTAGAATCTTAATTTCCTTATTGGAGTATAGATCATTATTTATACATTACACTTGTTAAGATGAATTTAACTCATCTTTTACTGAATTTATATCGTTTTACTCATGTTTGGATTCACGCTTAAATACAGCCATACAGAAATTTGCTTTTTTTATAAAAATTTAGGTGGCATATCTCCATGAGTACAGCATTCCAATGTTCAATTAAACGTATTCGTTTTGATGAGAACTACGAACCAGCAAACAATACACGTCTAACCACCAACTTTGCCAATCTGGCACGTGGTGAAAGCCGTCAGGAGAATCTTCGTCGTACACTTGCGATGATTAACAACCGCTTTAACAGCTTGGCGACTGCCGATAATCCTAGAGGTGATCGTTATTCACTGGAGATCGATATCATCTCTGCTGAAATTGATATTGAGGGCAATGGTCAAACCTTTCCCTTTATTGAAACCTTGAAAAGTACCATTATCGACCATCATACCAATGAACGCATTGAAGGCATGATCGGGAATAGCTTCTCATCTTATGTACGTGATTATGACTTCAGTGTGGTATTGCCATCACTCGGCTGTAAGGCCAATGAAAAACCCGAAGACTTTGGTGACCTGCACGGCAAGCTGTACCAGCATCTTGTGAATTCAGCAGTCTTTAAAGCTGAATTTAATAAACAGCCTGTGATTTGTCTGAGTGTTTCAACCACGAAAACCTATTACCGCAGTGCCAATGTGCATCCTGTTCTAGGCGTGGAATACACCAATGATGAATATTCACGTACTGATGAATATTTCAAAAAAATGGGCTTAAGTGTTCGCTACTTTAAACCTGAAAATGGCAATGCGCCGTTGGCATTCTACTTTGCTGGTGACTTGCTGCATGATTACACCGATTTTGAACTGATCAGTGCGATCAGCACCATGGAAAGCTTCCAGAAAATCTATCGTCCTGAAATTTACAACACCAATTCACCCGCAGGTGTGGTGTATCAGCCTAGCTTGAGCTATGGCGACTATTCATTAACTCGCATTGTCTATGATCGTGTTGAACGTGGGGAACTAGCAGTCAAACAAGGTAAATGGACAGAGGAAAACTTCATTAAGCCATATAAAGACATTCTGGATGAATGGGCTGCCAATTTTAAAGTAGCAACGGCTCAGCAAGACAACGCTGCCTGATAGATCACATATATAAACGAATTTAGAGAAAGAAGATTAGACATGGCACTTTTACAACCTGAAAAGTTACTCCCGACCTCTACAGCAGGCAGCTTGCCAAAACCGTCCTGGCTGGCAGAACCTGAAAAGCTCTGGTCAGCTTGGAAACTTGAAGGTAAAGAACTACTAGAAGCGAAACGTGATGCCTTAAAACTGTCTTTGCATGAACAAGTCCATGCTGGCATTGATATTGTCAGTGATGGTGAACAGACCCGTCAGCACTTTGTGACCACGTTTATCGAGCATCTTGAAGGGGTGGATTTTGAAAAACGTGAAACCATGCGTATCCGTAACCGTTATGATGCCAGCGTACCTTCAGTAGTCGGTGAAGTTTCCCGTAAAAAAGCAGTGTTTGTGGATGATGCAAAATTTTTGCGTAGCCAAACCACGCAGCCGATCAAATGGGCACTGCCTGGCCCAATGACCATGATTGATACGCTGTACGATGGTCACTACAAGAGCCGTGAAAAACTGGCATGGGAATTTGCCAAAATTCTGAATCAGGAAGCACTTGAGTTAGAGGCAGCAGGGGTTGATATCATTCAGTTTGATGAGCCAGCATTCAATGTGTTTTTCGATGAAGTGAATGACTGGGGCGTAGCAACTTTAGAACGTGCGCTTGAAGGTCTGCAATGTGAAACTGCGGTACACATTTGTTATGGTTATGGCATTAAAGCCAATACCGATTGGAAAAAGACCCTCGGTAATGAATGGCGTCAGTACGAAGCAGCCTTCCCTAAACTGCAACAATCTAAAATTGATATCGTGTCACTCGAGTGTCAAAACTCGCGTGTACCGATGGATCTGATTGAGCTGATTCGGGGTAAAAAAGTCATGGTTGGTGCGATTGATGTTGCAACCAATCAAATCGAAACGCCTGAGGAAGTAGCTAATACACTGCGTAAAGCCTTGCAATTTGTGGATGCAGACAAATTGTATCCATCAACCAACTGCGGGATGACACCGTTGTCTCGTCAAGTGGCTCGGGGCAAACTCGAAGCACTAAGTGCAGGGGCAGCGATTGTTCGTCAAGAGCTGGGCGCTTAGCACGAAATGGTCTTCACCAGAGGAGGGTAAATGATCCATAAATTATTTGCCTGACTTTGAGTAAAGGCAGGTTACATATACATTTGAGACAAAAGAGATGATTGAAGCAACTGACTTTAGAAATGCAATGTCCTTGTTAACCACGGCTGTAAATGTGATTACAACCGAAGGTATAGCAGGAACACATGGCTTTACCGCATCTGCCGTTTGTAGTGTGACGGATACACCGCCGACATTGCTGGTGTGTATGAATCAATCTTCTCGCTCGCATGCACATTTTATGAGAAATAACGTGCTGGCAGTAAATGTACTCAGCACGCAGCATGAATACATCTCAAATGCATTTGCATCTAGTAAATTCAGCTCAGAAGAGCGATTTAAGATAGGCGAGTGGACAACTCTTAAGACAGGTGCTCCAATTTTAGAAGATGCTTTGGTGAGCTTTGATTGCCAGATTGAAGAAATTCAAAAAGTGGGTACACACAGTATTTTCTTATGTCGAGTCATCGCGATTAGACGCAGTCAGCAAGAGGAAAGCCTAGTGTACTTCAACCGCGCATATCATCAGGTTGGTCAACTAGAAACTGCGTAAATGTTCATTACTTTAATATTGAATTCTTTTAAAGTGTGTAGTCGAGACCAGAATCCTCAGCCTGGTTTATAAAAATTGGGCTAATCAAAGTTTAGTAATTTGATTTTTAGCTTTAATTTCTTCGGAAAATTTCAAAATTAACTTTGATGAACATCAATATTGGAATTACATATTTAACTGACGTCTACCTAAAGTCTGCTGCACACTTTTTTAGTTTTTTAGCTAAAAGGGTTCAAGATTCAGTTTCATTAAGAATAGGAAATTAATTTTTTTAGTTTCTTTTACTACTAGATTTTAAAATGTCTATTTTATCGTAATCTTGAATCAGTACGCCTTTATCTACTAAAAGCTCTTTTATCCTGTTGTTTTAATAAAATACTTTATACTGCTAGATGAAAGCATCTCATGACATGCAGGACAGCTCATGCGTTTCCTCCAATCTATAAGAACAGCGCTTCAGTCCCGACTTTATTTCTTTATTATCTTTCCATCTCTCCTGATTTGGTATTTTATTTTCTATTCAGCGACTCCTTTAAGCTGGTCTACCTGCATTTTGATGAGCTGGAATATTACCATTTATGCTTACTTACTTTTTACTATCAAAAAGCTGTGGCACATAGACCATCACCATATCTTGCAACGCGCCATACAACAGGATGCCAGCAAATGGGTCATTCTGGTGCTCGTCATCATCACTTTAGTGATGTGTTTTATTGCCATAATTATTGAAATTAATCATTTACCTAAAGATGCTGCCATCAGAACCGGCCATTTAGGGCTATCCATCCTGACTATTATTTCGGCCTGGTTCCTGATGCATACCATTTTTGCGATTCATTATGCCCATGACTTTTATTTAGCCCTTGAAAAGCATAAACATGGCGGACTGGCTTTTCCAAGTACGCCAAATCCAACCTATCCCGATTTTCTGTATTTTAGCTATATTATTGGCACTTCTGCGCAAACGGCCGATGTATCAATTACCCGCCAACCCATGAGAGTACTCAATACTTTACATTTGCTTCTGGCCTATGGATTCAATACCACGATTTTGGCCATCGCTATTAATGTAACAGCAACCTTTATTAGTACTTGAACACACAGCATTTAATAATAAATAAACTGTAGTGCTAGGACTGTAACTTGTAAATTTCTCAGATGTTCAAATGAGTGCAATTGGAAAAATGCAATCCATGCAATAAAAATTGGTAAATCAGAGCGCTCACCCATTCATGAGCTGTTCTGAACAAGAGTTTATTAAATAAAGAGTTGTTTCTTCAGGCGAAATAAATATACGATCATGATGTTGAGAATAAAAAAGAGACTATACCGTGCGTCATTCTTATCATCTTGAAAAACATTATTTTGAACGGGCGGGCTGGTTGCGCGCAGCTGTACTCGGGGCAAATGACGGAATTATTTCTGTCACCAGTCTGGTGGTGGGAATGGCAGCCAGTGGCGCGTCTACACATACCTTGTTGGTGACTTGTGTAGCCGGATTAATTTCCGGAGCTGCGTCAATGGCTGCTGGAGAATACATCTCGGTCAAATCCCAGCAGGATATTGAAAAGAATGATCTGAATATGGAGGCACATGAGCTTAAACGTCATCCAGAACATGAACTGAAAGAACTGGAAAATATTTATATCCAGCGTGGCTTAACCCCTGAGGTGGCCCAGCAAGTTGCCTTGCAGCTCACCGCACACAATGCTTTAGATGCACATGCCCGCGATGAAATTGGTATATCAGAAAACACTTCGGCTCAGCCTTTTCAGGCTGCATTTTCATCCGCTATCGCTTTTACTATAGGCTCGCTATTTCCTCTACTTTCTATTTTGTTACTGCCTGAACAGTACCTGGATAAAGGCGTGATGCTGATCGGTGTGCTTAGCCTCGGGATTATGGGTGCACTGGCAAGTTATACAGGAGGGGTGAGTATCTGGAAAGGTTCGGCTCGAGTCATGCTTTGGGGGGTGATTGCCATGCTATTTAGCTCCTGGATCGGTTCATTATTTAATGTGGCTGTAGCTTAAACATACTTAGGATGTGTTTTTCAAATTCGCACTAGTCAGGGAATCACATCCTTTTTAAAACAATAAGTCTAAACAAGGTTGGAACAGTAGCATTGAAAATTTTATGAAGTTCGCAAAGAAAGTATTTTAAGTCATTTTTAAGCTTCAGATTTTAGGCTAAAGCATCTTAAAGTCTTTGAACTAAAAAAATGCTTAAGCTGCTTTCTTTTCCCGGTCTACGCCAGATCAAACCCATCAGCCTTGCACGCTTCAACCTGTTACTTGCCACTTGGCTGGGGCTGGTCTTAAACTTTGCTTTCTATCAGAAAATCCATCAACTGACGCCCTATACCAATCTCAAGGCAGGCGCATTATTGGCGGCTACAGTCCTGGTGATTATCGGCTTGTACAATCTGGTCTTGCAATGGCTGAACTGGAAATGGAATGCCAAAATACTCGCCAGCGTGTTGATCATTCTGGGCGGTTTTAGTGCTTATTTTGTCAATAGTCTGGGTGTGGTAATTACACCGGACCAGATCCAGAATATGCTGCAGACCGATGCCCGAGAAGTCCGTGATCTCTGGTCAATACGACTGGTGATCTGGACGCTGGTCTTTGTGGTTTTTCCGCTGTGTATCGTCTGGACGCTAAAAATTCAGCCTGCATCTTTCGGGCGTCAATTGTGGCATAAAAGCCTGAGCAGTCTGCTTTCAGCCGGATTAATTCTAGGACTGTTATTCTGTTTTTATGTCGATTATGCAGCCATCTTCCGCGAGCACCGCGATCTAAAGGGCATGATTTCCCCACAAAACAGCATTGCGTCCACCGTATCTTATTATAAAAAGAAAGCACCTAAAGCCAATTTGCCTTTAATCACTTATGGTGAAGATGCCCATCTGCTACAGCAGGCTCAAATGCAGAAGCAACCCAAATTGATGGTGTTGGTGGTCGGGGAGACTGCACGTGCCGAGAGTTTTGCGTTAAATGGTTATGCGCGTAATACCAATCCTGAACTGGGCAAGTTAGCGGTGATTAATTTTAGTCAGGTCAGTTCCTGTGGTACAGCAACTGCCGTTTCAGTTCCGTGTATGTTTTCAGGCATGTCCCGTCAGAATTATGACGAACAGTTAGCCAGCCACCGTGAAGGTTTACTGGATATCGCTCAGCGTGCCGGTTATCAGGTGACCTGGATCGACAATAATTCTGGCTGTAAAGGCGCCTGTGACCGGGTGCAGCAATACCAGATTCCTGCACCACTGAAACAGAAGTGGTGTGATGCTGCTGGGGAATGTTTTGATGAAATTCTGGTGGATAGCCTGAAAGATTATCTGGCACATCTGGACAAAAATAATTTGAAACCGCAGTTAATCGTGTTACATCAGATGGGCAGTCATGGCCCCGCATATTTCAAGCGTTCCAAAGCGCCGTATCAGCCATTCCAGCCCACTTGTAACAGCAATGCCATTCAGGGCTGTAGCGCTGAAGAGCTAAAGAACAGTTATGATAATTCGATTGTCTATACTGATCATGTACTTGCTCAGGTTATTGAGACCCTAAAACAGCAAAGCCAATATCAGACCGGTTTCTGGTACCTGTCTGATCACGGAGAATCCACCGGAGAGCATGGTTTATATCTGCATGGCGCACCTTATAGTATGGCGCCGACCCAGCAAACCCATGTTCCGATGCTGATGTGGTTCTCAGAGCTCTGGACGCAGCAGAATGCCCAGCAGGTGAGCTGTCTCAAAGCACAGACCAAACAGGCGCGCAGTCAGGATCATCTTTTCCCCAGCTTATTAAGTCTGCTGGATGTAAAAACGCAAGTGGCTGAAGTTAAAAATGATATGCTTGCACAATGCTCATCATCATTAAAGAACAGAGCTTGAAATGCATAAAATACTGATTATCGAAGACGACTTTATGATTGCCGAGTCGACTGAAACCTTGCTCAAGCTGCATCAATTTGATGTGCATTGGGTCAACAATGGTCTGGATGGTTTAAAGCAGTTACAACAGCAGGCTTATAATATTGTCCTGCTGGATCTGGGCCTGCCGATGATGGATGGTATGCAGGTGCTTAAACATATCCGGCAGAAGTTTCCCAATTTACCGGTGCTGATTATCTCTGCCCGGGATCAGTTACAGAACCGAGTCGATGGACTGAATCAGGGGGCAGATGATTACTTGATTAAACCCTATGAGTTTGATGAACTGCTGGCCCGTATTCATGCTTTGATCCGACGCAGTAGTCCCCCAAATACCGGGGCAGAGAGCCATAAAAAGTTATCACACAGTGGTCTGGAATTGGATCTGGAGCAGCATATCGCATGCTTTAACAGTCAGCCGATCGAGTTGTCTAATCGGGAATGGTCGATTCTCACCGCATTACTCACTCATCCCAGCAAAATTTTTTCTAAAAATGATCTAGAAGACAAGCTTTATGACTTCGATAGTGATGTCAGCAGTAATACCGTTGAAGTGTATGTGCATCATCTGCGGGCGAAATTAGGCAAAGACTTCATCCGTACCATACGTGGTCTAGGATATCGCTTAGGATAGAGCCTTATGCAGAAACGTTATTCTTTGCAAAAACGCCTGATTATCTACATTTCGTTATTTAGTCTGGTACTGGGCTGTATCCTGATTTTCGCTGCCTACCGGATTGCCCTCGAAGAAATAAATGAAGTGCTGGATAAACAGATGCAAAGTCTGGCCGAGCGCATTGCGGAAAATCATCCGCGACCGCTACAAAGCCAAATCGATCTGGAAAAACAGTACAGTGAAGAAGATCTGTTTGTAGATATTTGGTCCTATGCAAATACAGCTACTCCCTTGCATCCACAGGATGTGCTGGTTGCACCGGTCAAGAAAGCAGGTTTTTACAAGCATCAAACGCCGTATGGAACCTGGCTCACCTATATCATTCCAAGTGACCAGTTGCAGATTCAGGTGAGTCAGCAGCAAAATGTCCGGCAGGAGCTTGCGCTGGAACTGGCTGGCAATATGTTTCTGCCTTATGTACTTTTCTTGCCTTTTGCCGTGTTCGGTTTAGGCTGGATGATCCGGAAAAATTTTCAGCCTTTGCATGATTTTAAAACGGAACTGGCCAGCCGTAAGGCACAAGAATTAAAACCAATTGAAATGAAAGATTATCCTATGGAGCTGGAACCGACCATTCAGGAAATGAATCATCTGTTTGGTCGAATTTCCCTGGCTCAACAGGAACAACGTCAATTTGTCGCGGATTCTGCCCATGAATTACGCACGCCACTGACCGCACTCAACTTGCAGCTGCAAATTTTATTGCAGCAGTTTCCGCAGAGCGACTCGCTCCATAATCTGAGTCAGGGCGTTTTGCGCATGCAGCATCTGGTCAACCAGTTATTGAGTCTGGCCAAACAGGATGCCTCCGACAGCTTAACCGAGTCGGCACAAATGCTTTCGCTCAATCAGATGACCGTGGCCTGCATTGAGCAGCTGATTCAGCTGGCCTTACAGAAAGAGATTGATCTGGGCGTAGAACAGCAACAGGAATTGCGAATTCAAGGACAAGCTTCGACCTTGCACTCGATTATTTATAATTTAATTGATAACGCGATTAAATACACTCCGAAAGGCGGCGTGATTAATGTATCGATTTTTCAGCAAGGCCAGCAGGCGATTTTACAGATTGAAGATAGTGGAGCCGGGATTGATCCTGCTCAATTCGCCCAGATCCGGCAGCGTTTCTACCGGATTCATAACTATGCCGAAATTGGCAGTGGTTTAGGTTTGTCGATTGTCGATAAAGCCACCGAGCGCCTGGGTGGCACGCTGGAATTTTCGCAAAGTAGCAGTCTGGGCGGCCTGTGTGTACAAGTTAAATTTCCTGTAGTCGAAGCCTGAGTGGATAGGCTTCAGTTTTTGCAGTTAAGGCTGTCTGATGTTAGTGAGTATAGGAGCAGCGGCTTTTCCCAATGATAGTTTTTGGCTAAACAGCGCATAGCCAATGACATTCATGCACCAGATCATCCAACCGGTCCACAGGTTATGACTCAGGAAATGCGCACCACGCATCATTTGTGCCCAGCCCATGGCGAAGCCTAAAATCAGTGCCGCGATCAGGAAAAAATAAGCCCGCTTGCGGTTAGCAATCCGATAGACAAAATAGCCAGCCATCAAGGCAAAACCGCTGGATGCATGTCCTCCGGGAAAACAGTGTCCGGCAGTAGCACTCAAATCCCACAAAATACCCTCATGGGTGGGAATGATCATATCCCAGGGGCAGGCATGCGCCGACTGGGATTTTAAAATGCCGATCGAGGCCGTGGTCAGCACCACCATGCTAAAGAAATAGCCAAATTCCCAGCGCCGTTGATGCCAGTTCTGCCATTTCAGTGAGACTAGCCAGCCGGCTAACAATGTTATGTACACCAGAATCAGCAGATTTTTGACATAGCGGTGATTGAGCAGGGCCAGTGCCCAGTGTTGCCGCAGGGGAAATTGTCCCTGATCGTCAATGAACGGATAAATCAGCTGTAAATCAATTGCTCCACCTACATCAAAAAAATTCCAGAGCATCAGAAAACTGAAAATCAGCAGCAATATTTGTGTCAGTAAAAACCGGGAATGCTCGGATATCATTTTAAATCTTCCATTTTTCTTGCTGTAGCAGGCGAGGGATCAAATCAAGTAACCCGCTAAAATAAGACCCCAGGTCACGGTAATTAAACTGAGTGCTACAAACTGGGCAGCGCTGCCCATATCCTTGGCATTTTTAGACAGTTCATGTTGCTCCATGGATATACGGTCTACCACCGCCTCAATCGCCGAGTTAAGCAATTCAACGATTAGCGCCAGCAGGCACACGGCCACCATCAGTGCTTGCTCAACCCGGCTCACCGGCATGACAAAGCTCAGAGGAATCAAAATCAGGTTGATGAGCAGGATTTGCCTGAAGGCCGCTTCATTTTGAAAAGCTGTTTTAAAGCCGGCCAAGGAATAACGGGTCGCATTCAGAATACGCTGTATTCCCGAGGTGCCTTTATAGGGTGAACGGTAGGAAGACATAGCTGTCATGAGTCAATAAAAGGAAACTCTAACTTAAGATTACAGGCTTAAAACTCTCTTAAAAAAATGGTCTCTATGTGTTTTTTTAATAAAAATAATATTTAAATTTATGTGCAGAATTAAGAATTTTTTAAGTTTGGGCGTTTATCTTAAGTACTAAGTTATTTTTCGTGATGTGATCCACATGACCTGCGGCAGATTCGATCTTGAATCATTCTGTTAAGAACAAGAGAAAGTATTTATGCCTAATTTAACTGCAACAATTATGGATGCTACTTCTGGTATTGGTCAGGCTATTGCAAAGGTTCTGGGCCAAAACGGGGTCAATCTGGTTCTTGTTGGGCAGAATCAACAGATTCTGCAAAGAGTACATGACAATATAGCCCAATGTTATCCACAGCTACAACTGGATTTAATTCATTGCAACTTTGCCGATCAGCAAAGCAGGGAAGAGCTGGTAAAAGCTCTTGCTACGCTGAATAAACCCATTCACTACTACATTAACAACATCAGTATCAGTGATTTCAAGCTATTTACACAGCAGCCACAAGAAATCATGGAACAAATGATGCTGATTAATGCAGTTTATCCAATGCAGCTGATACAAAAGATCTTGCCATTGATATCTATCAGTCCGCCTGGCCAGGTCATTAATATAGGTTCAACCTTTGGCAGTATTGGCTATCCTGGATATGCGAGTTATTGTGCCAGCCAATTTGCCTTGCGTGGTGCAACCGAAGCACTAGCCCGTGAATACAGCAAAAGTTCAATCAGATTCAGATACTTTTCATTACGGGTTACCGAAACCAATATTCATCATTCAAATGCAATAGAAATGAATATCAGACTGGGAAAAAATATTGACAGTCCCGAATTTGTTGCTGAAGAACTGTATCAGTTTTTACATCGAGATTGTCAGTCGTATCAGGTCGGCTATCCTGAAAAAATTTCGATAGCTGTTAACCAGATTTTACCAGACTTAATATCAGCATCGATTAATAGAGAGTTACCAACGATTTGTGAATGTGCAGAAAAAGTTGCTAGTTTCTAACTGTGATTCACAGACTAAAGAAGCAGGATATTAATATAGTTCCCTTAGAGTGGCAGGTATCAATCCCTCCTTGGATACCTGCTTTTTTTTAGAAAAATACTCAAAAATAAAGCTGCAAATTACAAGTCTTCCAAGTAGAAGATAGCTGAAGCTATGATTAGTTGTATTGGATTTCACTTATATATTGATCCGAAGTCCACTTCATACTTTAATATTTATATCAATTTAACTCTAAACAAAAATATTCTTTTTATTGACCAGTTAACTCTTAAAATTAAAAAAACATTCAAAAATTAAAATGCCGGCATTGAGCCAGCATTTTAATTGAAGTGAGCTATTAACCGGCTATAACACCGCCATCATTGCGCGTAATCACAACAGTTGCTGAACGTGGACGTGCGGTCTTGTTCGAACGATCTGATTGACTTGCAGGCCAGTTACTGGTTGGAGCATCAAAGGTTTTAGAATCTTCACCTGGATGCTGTACATTGATGAAAATGGCCTTATAGTCTGGTGTCATGGTTACCCCTGTGATTTCACACTCTTTTGGACCAGTCAAGAAGCGACGTAAATTTTCATCGGTTACTTTGGCACCCGCAATCGTCGCTTGACCATTAGAGGTTGTTGCTGGACCACCATCACCTACTTGTCCAGGCAGGGCAGCCAGCATCATACAGTTAGTGGTATCTGTATAAGCGCCGTCGTCAGTCTGAATCCAGAGTACGCCACGAGGATCAAACCACATACCATCTGGTGAAGACAGATCATTATTATCATTTAAGCCCGACAGGTTGATATTGGCATCCATCGATGCTTCAGCACCGAACAGGTAGATATCCCATTCAAAGCTTTCTGATGCAGTGTTTTCTTCCTTAAAGCGAATAATATGGCCATTCACATTACCCTTACCGCCTTCAGGATCTGAGTAATTACGTGGGTTGGCAGCATCAACAGGTTGCGCCGAGCTATTGCCACGGTTACTGTTATTAGTCAGGGTAACGTAGACTTCACCATTCTCCGGGTTAACGGCTACCCATTCAGGACGGTCCATCTTCGTCGCACCAACGGCATCGCCTGCCAAACGTGCAAAAGTTAAAACATCCGCATCAGAGCTAAAAGGATATACCGCATTTTCTGCAGTTAAACCATTTTTACCGTGAGCAAGTTCAATCCATTGACCAGTTCCATCTGCATTGAACTTGGCAACATAGAACTTACCGTTATTCATATATTTGTCACCAGCACGGTAGCCGGTATTGATATCTTTTGGATCCCATTTTGCATCAGAGACAAATTTGTAAATGTATTCACCCCGTGAGTCATCGCCCATGTAGAAGGCAAACTGTTCACCTTCAATCGCACGGCTAGCACGACAGTCTTCGTGAGCAAAACGGCCCAGTGCAGTACGTTTTACCGGATTTGCACTGTTATCAAATGGGTCAATTTCAACAATCCAGCCAAAGGTATTTGGTGCATTACGATAGTCTTGACTTGCAGAGGCTTTGGTTACGTTAGCTGACCAGCGGTCGTACATATCTTGTGATTCAACTCCAGCCTGAGCTGTTTCCCATGCATAACGTGAAGATTTATCTAAATAAACAATACGGTCTTGATCATCGCGTTCCGGAACTTTTTGTCTTTGTGCATCTAGAACATAAACAATACTATTTTTCTCATCACGTTTAACTGTACCATCGGCATTTTTTTCAGTTTGATATGAAATATCTAAGCCTAAGCCATAACGCTTAAGTGCAGTTTTCTCAGCTTCGCTACGATCTGAATATTGGTCTGTACCTGAACGCTGGAAATAACCAATAAAGTTTTCCTCGGCAGTTAAATAAGTGCCCCATGGTGTATAACCATTACCACAGTTATTGTGTGTACCACGAGTCTGACGACCGTTAGGAGAGAAAGCAGTGCGGACTAATGGAGAGTTTGTTACCGGCCCAGAAAAATCCATCACTGTTGAAGCCGTAATACGGCGGTTAAATGGTGATGATTTAACGATTTCTACCGCTTGAGTTTCGGTGTTTTTCTTAATATGCACAATTGATACACCGTGTGCATTCACTTCACGGATGACTTCATCTTCTGGACGACGACCATCAACTTTTGTTGGTCCTTGAGGATGTAAAAAAGTTTGATTGATATATTCATGGTTCATCACCAGCAGGCCATGCTCAGATGCATTCTCGTCATAACGGCCAGTCTTAGTGCTTAAACCAAAATAGCTCATACCATCGTGGCAGTCACCAGAACGGAACTGAAAGCTTGGTCCGTTCGGAATATTGTTATCGTCCCAGTCAGAGTAGATAGGATGAATTGAATCTCCCATTGCATATAGGACAGTGGCTTTATAGCCTTCAGGAACCGTAACCCAGTCATCTAGGTTTTTTTTCACTGGGCTAAAACTTAATTTTTCTGGACGAGCATTGTTGTCTGTTGGCGGATTCGGATTGCTCTCACCGTCCCCAATATTGCCATTTTCATTGTCATCGCTACACGCAGTCAGGCTAGAAGCCAGTGCCAATGCTGCAGCCCCACTTGCAGTCTTTGCAATCAAGTCACGACGTGACATAGATTGTTCTAGAATATCCCGAAAATGATGATTATCTGAAGTGTTATTGTCCAGTTCCTGATTTTCATCATAAGGTAGGTAATCTGTCATTGTTTTATTCCCACAACTAAGGTTTGGTTGTTTTAAAGTCAGAAATAAACTAGCAGTTAAATATGACTAAAAGGTGAAGCTTTTATTTCAAAATAATTAAATAAGATATTAATTTATATAAATAAATTAATGTAAAAAAGCCCCCAGTAAGGAGGCATTTTTCTTAATTAGCTATTTTTTAGATGCCGCTTTTCCAGAAATTTTCCGGCCATTAAACCTAGCTCAAACAGCAGCCACATGGGTATAGCCAGCATGATCATGGACAGGGCATCAGGGGGCGTTACAAACATGGCCACAAAAAAACACCCCACCACAATAAAGCGTCTTTTTTCTACCAAGGTCTGTGTGCTTACCACACCGATCAGAATCAATAACAGGGTAATAATCGGAATTTCAAAGGTAAATCCAAACACCAGAAAAAGTTTTAAACAGAAGGCCAGATAACTATTAATGTCAGTCATGGGCGCGACGGTTTCAGGCGATACACTGATAAAAAAATGCAGGATAGACGGTAAAGCCACCAGATAGGCAAAAGCGATACCCGCATAAAACAGGACAATGCTGCCAATCAGGAGCGGCAAAGCCAGACTTTTTTCTTTTTCATATAGTGCCGGCTTAACGAAGGCCCAAAGTTGATACAAGATAAAAGGCATGGCGATCAGCAGGGCAACAAAAAAGTTCAACTTAAACGGCGCCATAAATGTCGCAGTTACATCGGTGGCAATCATGGTAGAACTTGCTGGTAACTGGGCACGTAAGGGCTCGGATAAAAGCTGATAGGTATGCGTGGCAAATGGTAGCAGACAGAAAAACAGCCCGATCAATATTCCTACAATCTTGAAAAGATGCTTGCGCAGAATCACTAAGTGTCGGGTAATCGGCATTTCTTCTAGATGAACTTTCTGGGGATCGCTGCTGGCTTGAGTCGACGGTAAAATATTCATACGGCCACCTTCATGTCAGGATATTTTTTTTCTTGCTTAGCGACCTGCTTAGCCTGAGTTAAATGAACCGGGGAAAGCGGTTGATTGACCAGTTCATAACTTGACTGAGTTTTCAGTACCGGCTGTTCTGAAATTTTTGTGACCGGCTCAATTGGTGCATTGAGATCAGCCATTTGTGCCTGCATTTTGGCTTCCAGTTCCTGAATACGTTTCAGCTCGGTTTGCATTTGCTCACGTAGCTCAGACAGACGCAATTCACGGTCAAGATCATTTTGTATATTGCTGACGGTTCTTTTTATCTTGGTAGACCATTTACCTATAAAACGAACTGCCTCAGGTAGCTTATCTGGTCCGAGCACTAGAAGTGCAATTACCCCAAAGGCTAGCAGCTCAGTCATTCCAATATTGAGCATGACGATACCTTAACTTTTGATTGAACTCTCGCTGACTTTAACTTCAGCATCAATAGTGCGGGGCTGTTGAATTTTTGCCGCTTCAGCCTCTTCTTCACGTACAGATTTTTTAAAGTCCTTGATTGCACCGCCAACATCTTTGCCCAGATTTTTGAGTTTAGACGTGCCAAAAAGTAAAATTACGACGATTGCAAAAATAAGTACGTGCCAAATCGATAATCCTGCCATGTTGTCCTCATTACATCTTTTTTAAATTTATGGGCTTATCTCAACATGAATAAATGACAAATCCATGACGTTTTGATGGCAGTTTGGAGACAGGAAGCAAGAGGGAAGTTCGCAATGAGTTGTGCTGTTTATTTTTTTAAATTTTTCTGGTTTATAAACTTAGTAAAGTTAATATTTTAAGAAATGAAAAAAAGTAAACATCCCCAGACCTCTATCATGTCAAAGTAGAGGTCCGGGAAAAATTAATAGCGAATCCCTAATTTTTTCAATTTTGAAATTAAGGTCGTTGGATTAATTCCAAGTAATTTGGCCGCACCATCTTCACCAAAAATTTTTCCTTCACAATGCTGGACAGCCCGTTGCAGGTTTTTAATTTCTATTTGTTTAAGCTCATCAATAGTAAGAATATCTGAATTACCATTCTCCACGAGTACATTGCTTTCTTTTGTTTGAGAAACAGGCTGACCATCTTGTTCCAATAAATACTGAAATGACACAGCACCATGACGAGCTGTAATCATGGCACGTTCCAATACATTCTGTAATTCACGGATATTACCTGGCCAATTATAGCGCTGCAGTTCCTGAATATGTTTCTGGCTAAAAGAGAGATAAGGTACTTTACGCTGCTCACAGATCAGCTTAGTAAAATGACTAACCAGAAGTGGAATGTCTTCTTTACGTTCACGTAGAGCAGGCGAGAAGATTGGAAATACATTTAGACGGAAATAGAGATCTTCACGGAAACGCTTCTGTCGGACTTCTACCTTGAGATCACGGTTAGTTGCCGCAATAATCCGCACATTTACTTTGCGCGTCCGTTCCTCACCAACCCGTTCAAAAGTGCCTTCCTGTAATACACGAAGTAACTTGCTTTGTAGCTCTAATGGAAGTTCACCAATTTCATCTAAAAACAATGTGCCTTGATCTGCCAGTTCAAAACGTCCAGCACGATCACGTATGGCACCGGTAAAGGCACCTTTGACATGACCAAAAAATTCACTTTCAAATAACTCGGGCGGAATGGCAGCACAATTGACCCGGATTAATGGCTGTTGGCTACGATGACTGGATTGATGGATAGCACGGGCGATCAATTCCTTACCTGTACCGGACTCTCCATAAATCATCACGTTCGCATCTGTTTGAGCAACGACTTTGATTTTTTCAATAATTTCCCGGATTGAACTGCTATTTCCGACAATTTCGTGATACTGGTTTTCTTGCAGGATTTCTTCCTGCAAATATTCATTTTGCTGCTCTAAACGACTTTTCAGGCTTTGTAATTCACTTAATGCTTGAGTCAATTTAGCTTCAGTATTCAGTCGCTCGGAAATATCACGGAATACCACGACTGCACCAATAATCTCACTATCACGGATAATAGGTGTACTGGTGAATTCAACCGGGAAATAACTACCATCTACCCGCCAAAAAATTTCCTGAATACCTTCGTGTACAACACCATCATGTACCGCAGCATAAATGGGGCATTGTTCTACTGGATAATGACGGCCATCTTCATGAGTATGGTGGTGAATCTGATGGATATTCTTGCCGATAACATCTTCGGGCTTCAGTCCCAGCATCTTGGCACCGACCGGATTGATAAAAGTACATAGTCCTTGCTGGTTAATACTATAAATTCCGTCACCCACAGAGCTGAGCAGTAAATGTTTGCCGCTATCTGAATCAATAAACAGTTCTTGTAAAGCTTGCCATTCTAATAGTCCGGCACGAATGGTTTTGTCCGCGTTTTTATTAAATTGGCGTAGTTCCAGATCTTTGACATCAACCAGGGACCAGATCAAGTAATCATGTTGCTGGTAAGGCAAGTGAATTGCATGTACATCCAGCTGGATTTTCTCGCCATGATGGTCGAAAGCATAAATCTCATTATTCCATGCTTGACCCTTATTAAGAATTTCCTCGGTAAAAGCGATGAGATGCGGTAGTTGGGTAAAGTGCCCAAAAATTGAAGTCACAGATTTGTTTAGCAAGTCATGGCGTTCATAACGTAGTAAACGGGCAGCAGCAATATTGAAATCAATAAAGCGGTTTTCTCTTGGGTCAATGACAATAAGGGCTTGAGCTGTATGCTCAAAGGCTAAAGGACGTAAAGACTCTTCAGAATTTCCCCAACCCGAAATAAAGTCTGCTGCCATAATATGAAAATTCGTAGTTATAGATATGAAATTTCATAGTAATACGATTTTTCATAATTGGAAAGAAAAATTCGATTTAAATTTCAGTGTTTAAAATAAAAATAATTAAATAAAAACAGCTATTTAATATCTGTATTTTTTTCAATCTCCAGTATTGGCATGACTTTCGCAATATCTAGGATAACCAATTCGGTTCATTTAATTCATCTGAAAACGGAGTGCATTATGCCTAAGGTAGATATCGAACAATATAAAGATGGCGACTTCCTGGTCGACTATGAAGAAAAGGTATTTGAGGATGTAAAAGCACAGCCTGGCGAAAAAGCATTAGTAACATTCCATACAGTGGCTTTTGAAGGTTCGATTGGTTTGGTTAATGTATTACAGGCTAAACGCTTATTACGTAAAGGATTTGAAACCAAAATCCTGCTATACGGTCCAGGTGTGCAATTAGGGGTACAACGTGGTTTCCCGACTTTAGGCGCTGAAGCATTTCCAGGACATCTGGCAGTCAACAACCAGATCAAAGCATTCATGGAAGAAGGTGGCGAAGTTTATGCTTGCCGTTTTGCTTTACAGGCGCTGTATGGTCAAACCGAAAAAGCCCTGATTCCAGGAATCCGTGCCATTAATCCATTGGATGTGATGGATCTTAAACTGCTCATGCGTCGTGACAATGCACTAATTATCGATACTTGGACAGTGTAATTCAAAGATTAAGAAAAATAGGAGAGTAAAGCCATGAGTCGAATTGTAAAGGCCGCAGCAGTCCAGTGCAGTCCAGTTCTTTATAGTCAGGCAGGAACAGTGCAAAAGGTCTGTGAGCTGATTGCTGAGCTTGGACAGCAAGGTGTGGAGTTTGCAGTATTTCCCGAGACCGTGGTCCCTTATTACCCTTATTTTTCCTTTGTTCAGCCGCCGTTTGCGATGGGTAAAGAACATCTCAAGTTATTAAGTGAATCTGTAATTGTACCTTCAGAAGCGACTGACCTAATTGGTGCTGCATGCCGTGCAGCGCAAATGGTGGTTTCGATTGGCGTAAATGAGCGTGTGGGCGGAACGATTTACAACGCACAACTGCTTTTTGATATGGATGGCAGCATCATTCAGCATCGTCGCAAAATTACACCGACCTATCATGAACGTATGGTTTGGGGGCAGGGTGATGGTAGTGGTTTATGTGCCATTGATTCGGCTGTTGGACGCATTGGTTCATTGGCTTGCTGGGAGCATTACAACCCATTGGCACGTTTTGCGCTTATGGCTGATGGCGAACAGATCCATGCGGCTATGTTTCCTGGATCATTGGTTGGACAGGTTTTTGCTGACCAGATCTCGGCAACCATTCAGCATCATGCGCTGGAATCAGGCTGCTTTGTTGTTAATGCCACCGCATGGCTGACCCCGGAACAGCAGCAACAGATCATGCAAGATACTGGCTGTGAAATAGGTCCAATTTCAGGGGGCTGCTTTACTTCCATTGTTTCTCCAGAAGGGAAATTTTTAGCTGCGCCTTTAACTGAAGGTGAAGGCTATGTGATTGCCGATCTAGACTTTAGCCTGATTGATAAACGTAAACGCATGATGGATTCCGTTGGGCATTATAGTCGCCCTGAATTACTGAGCCTGTTGATTGATCGTCGCAAAACCCAAGTTTTACATGAATTTTCAGAAACTCAATCAACAACACAAGAAAAAATCAGCAACTTTACAACGCCAACAGAAGCGCCGCTGAATAAAGTGTAGAAGTCAAATTTGAAAATGAATTAAATATTAAGTGTAAGGAGTGTCGCCATGTCAGCAGTTGAATTACTCAGTGACCTGCAATGCAACGGCCTGAAATGGGAAGGTGAGGTTGGTCTGGCCCGTAAAGGGGGAGCGGGCCCAAGCGACCATAAAGCACTCAGTCTGAATGGACAAACCATGATGATTCCTGTGCTGAATCTGGCAGCTCAGGATTCTCCTTATACTGCACAGCAGGACAAAGAATCGGACAATGTAATTGTCTTTAAGAACAAAATCCCGGTAGCCACACTGACAGCGCCAAAACGTCCAAAGTTTTATGATCTGAAAACTGCAGACGGTATTCCTTATGAACAAATCGCCACCTTGCATAGCCATGATGTTCTGGCAACAACGGTATTACAGCACTGTATTCGCATGAATGACAAGGCAACTGCCTGCCAGTTCTGCTCAATTGATCAGTCTCTCAAAGATGGTCGTACTTTAATTCGAAAACGTCCTGAACAGCTGGCAGAAGTGGCTAAAGCAGCCGTCGAGCTGGATGGCATTACCCAAATGATCCTGACGACAGGAACACCAAGCACTTCGGATCGTGGTGCCGAGATTTTATTTGATTCAGTCACTGCAATTCGTGCAGTTGTCGATTTGCCGATACAGGTGCAATGTGAACCACCTGATGATTTTAGCTGGTTTGCCAAGTTAAAAAATGCAGGGGCAGTATCGATCGGCATGCACTTAGAAGCTGTCAGTGATCGCGTACGACACAAGATCATGCCGGGCAAAGCCGAAGTCTCACTGGATAAATACTTTGCTGCATTTAAGGCTGCAGTGGAGGTCTTTGGTCGGGGTCAGGTCAGTACTTATATTCTGGCTGGACTTGGAGACACTCGAGAAGAAATTCTGGACATGACTGCCAAACTGACTGAAATCGGCGTCTATCCATTTGTCGTTCCATTTGTGCCGATTCATGGCACGCCACTGGAGCATCATTCAAAACCAGAACCAGAGTTTATGCAGGCGCTCTATCCAGAAATAGGTGCCCAGCTGAAACAGCATAAATTGAAGTCTGAAGACACCCAGGCGGGATGTGCCAAATGTGGTGCCTGCTCATCACTCAAAGCTTATGAATAGGAGAGATTGCTATGTATTTAGATGATGATCTTTCACAAAACCTATGGTTGCAGGCAGTTAACCAGCAACTCAAGCATTATCTGGCTGATGAATTTATCAGCGCGGATATCGTGATCAAAATTGTCAGCGAAGATTGGGAACGTCGCCAGTATTACCGTCTTCGTGAAGCAACCTTTCGTGATGAACAGCAGATCCTGAAAGAAGATCGGGATGAATACGATTTCAAAGCATTCGGTATTGTAGCAATTGGTCAGATGTTTGGTGAACCGGATCGGGTCATTGGTGCAGTCCGGATTTTCCCTGAAGGTAAACAGACCTGGTGGGGTGGCCGACTCTGTGTTGATCCCTTATATCGTCACCATCACGCTATTGGCAAAGCCTTAATCAATGCGGCGGTTTCAACTGCAAAAAATCTGGGATGCCAGCGTTTTCTCGCGACGGTACAACAGCAGAATGAAGTGTATTTCCAAAAGCTGCATTGGCACAGTGAACAAAACATTCAGGTTGCCCATATTCCACATGTATTAATGCAAGCAGACCTTGCACATTATCAATTGCTCAATATCAGTCAGGCTTACATGCAGCATTTATCTGCAATGCAGGGGGGTATAAATGAACCAGTCAGAACTTGAACAGTTGCTTGACTACCTCAGACACACACCTGCCATGCAGGCCAAAATGAATATTGGTCAAGGGATTAAAGTCATCCAGCCAAAAATTGAAAAAATAGCTGATCTGTATGCTTTGCCCGGAGACGATACGGCTGCAATTGCAACAGATCATGGTTATATGTTGCATGCCTGTGAAGGCATGATTCCGAGCTTTGTAGAAAGCAATCCTTATTTTGCTGGCTGGTCAGCAGTCATGGCCAATATCAGTGACATTAGTGCCATGGGTGGTAGAGCGACATCAGTCGTCAATAGTTTCTGGCATCGCAGTACTGAACAGGCTCAAGAACTCATGCAGGGTATGCAAGATGCCTGTCAATATTATGGTGTGTCATTGGTGGGTGGACATACCCATATTGATCCCAATTTTCAGCCAGCACTTTCAGTTGCTATTCAGGGTGAGGCTAAGCAGCTTCTTTCGGTCATGCATGTACAACCGCAACAAAACATCTTGTTGGCGCTAAACCTGAAAGGGCAGTTCCATCCCAACACAACGTACTGGAAATGTTTTGAAGGCGTGGATGGAGAAAAGTTGCAGGCAGAGCTGGACATCCTACCTCAACTAGCAGAACAGGGACTAGCGTATGCAGCACGTGATATCAGCAATGCCGGAATTCTTGGCAGCCTACTGATGTTGCTGGAAGCATCCGGCTGCGGTGCAGATATTCAGCTTGAACAGATTGCTAAGCCTCAAAAGGTCGACTGGCGGTACTGGCTACAAATTTTCCCAAGTTATGGCTTTTTATTGACTGCTGACGATGAAGAATGTGAAGAGATTATTGAACTGTTTGCTGCACAGGATCTGCATTGTGCCGTGATTGGACAGGTGAATGCTTCAGGCAAAGTCAATATTTCTAATAAAAAGTCACAAGTTGAATTTTGGGATTTTCAACAGCAGCTTTTCACTGGCCTGTGCTATGCAGAACAGATTCAAGATTTTCAAAGATATCAACACAATTTTAGACAAGGGGAGCTCAGCTTATGCCAAGCGTAAATTTCACGGTGAAATGGCCGAATGGTCAAAGCAGTAACTTCTATTCACCCAGCACCATTGTCTATGAATATTTTCAGAAAGGTCAGCAATGGGCGGGTCAAGAATTTTTAAAACAGGCAGAACATGCCCTACAGGCAGCATCTGAACGAGTACGTGCCCGTTATGGCTTTGCCTGCAGTTCAGCCATGGACACGCTCAATCGCATTCAGCAACAGGCCCAATCATATTCAGTAAAGCCTGAGGATACGATCGAGATCACAGATATCTATAACATCGACTAGAGGAAATCACTATGTTGCAATCCATCACATTAAAGTCACATTATGATGTCGTCATTGTCGGTGGTGGTCAGGCCGGACTCTCAGTCAGCCATTATCTCAAACAGGCGAAAATCGATCATGTGGTCTTGGAAAAAGAAGATTGTCTGACCCATAGCTGGCGTAAAAAACGCTGGGACAATTTTACTTTGGTCACGCCAAACTGGCAGTGTTTATTGCCTGACCATCCTTATCATGGCCATGATCCAGATGGATTTATGAAGCGGGAAGAAATTGTCGAATATCTGGATGGCTTTATAGAAAACCTGAGTCCACCTGCAATTTTAAATGTCACTGTTGAACAGATTAGTAAGATTGCAGAACAGCATTTTCATATTCAGACCAGCATAGGTAAAACGACAGCGAATCAGGTCGTAATTGCAGCGGGTGGCTATCACACTCCAATTTACCCAAAACTTAGTTCTGAGTTGCCAGAACATGTCTATACGATTCATTCAGAGCAATATTTTAATCCAGAGCAACTGCCTGAAGGGAATGTATTGGTCGTGGGTTCGGGGCAGTCGGGTGCGCAGATTGCAGAAGACCTTCATCTGGCTGGAAAAAAAGTCTATCTATCCATTGGGGATGCGCCACGTTGCGCACGTTTCTATCGTGGCAAGGATGTGGTGAAATGGCTGTTTGAGATGGGTTATTACGAAACCACTGTCAAAGACCATCGCTATAGTGAAGAGGTGCGTAATAGTACCAACCATTATGTGACTGGTCGTGACGGTGGGCGGGATATCGACCTGCGTAAATTTGCACTCGAAGGCATGCAATTGTTCGGACGTTTTTCTGACTTTGAGAACGGTGCACTTAAATTCCAGCCAAATCTTGTACAACACCTGGATAATGCTGATACTACCTACAACCGTATTAATGCATCAATTGATGCCTTTATTGAGCAAAATTCGATTGAAACAGCTGAGCCGGCCAGTGTGTATACGCCAGTTTGGAAGCCAGAAATAGAGCGGACAGAAATTAACTTAGCTGAAGAAAATATTACCGCAATCATCTGGTGTATCGGCTTTAGACCTGATTACTCCTGGATTGATCTGGACATATTTGAAAACAGTGGCTATCCAAAACATGATCGTGGGATCACAGTTGACCCAGATGTCAGCTTTATTGGCTTGCCATGGTTATATACCTGGGGATCGGGGCGTTTCCTTGGCATTGATCAGGATGCTCAATATTTGTCTGAACATCTCATCCAACGCCATAAAATGTTCAAGGAGAAATATGCGGAAATGATTGCTTAAAAGTAGTCACTAAATGTTGGAATTCGACCGCATTATTTAATGCGGTCATTTTATTTTTAGGAGTGATTAAAACCAATTGATATTAGGTCTAACAATATTGAATAAAATATAAACATCCATCTTTTTAGATATACCGTGTAATTCAGAAAACGTTTATTAGTTAATTATTCGCTATATAGCGAAATATAGACAACATAAACCCTAATATTCGCCATATAGCAAATATAAAATAAATATAGTAAGATATTCGCCATATAGCGAAATATAGACAACATAAACCCTAATATTCGCCATATAGCAAACTTATATATACTGGTTAGCAATATTTCGCTAAATGACGAACAGATGGGGGTGGTTTTATGGCTAGTCGTGCAGAGATTGGAGTAAAAATACGTGAAGCAAGGCGGAAATTAGACTACACACAACAAATGATGGCAAAAAAATCTGGAGTCAATAAATCTACCATTTCTGAAATAGAAAATGGTCGTTTCACAGGCTCATTTGATATTTTTGAACGTCTAATAGATGCGGTTGGATTGCAGTTTGAAGTCACGCCCAAAAAACGAAATCTGCCAAATTGGAATGACATCGACACTCTATTTAGTGAAGAAGATTGATGGACAACTTTCAACTACCCACAGAAATCAAGTCTATTGAAGTATTCACGGATAATTTCAAACAAGGCTTGCTGACGCATAGTGGTCATTACTGCTATCAACCCATACAAGAACAAAGATTTGTATCTCTTACAATGACTTTACCTGATATGCAGGGATATTCACATGGGGCATTACATCCTATTTTTTCCCAAAATTTACCAGAGGGGCATAATCGCCATTTTATTGCCAGTAAACTTGCTCGATATGCCAATGTAAATGAAATGTATTTATTAGCTCTGCAAGAAGCTAATGGTATTGGCATGTTGTCCTATAAAAGTGAATTGCAATTACCAGAAGTAGAAATAGTAAGCCTGGATGAAATTCTTAATTACAATAGCCAAGTTCCACTTTTTCCAAAATTATTAGAAAAATACTATTTACGAAACTCTTTAGCTGGAGTTCAGCCCAAAGTTAGCATTCCCAATGTGACTAGTGTAACGGAGCGCACTGTTCAACAAAAAGACCTGATTGTTAAGTCTTATGATGCAGACTTTGATTTGCTTACGGTAAATGAATTTGTCTGTATGGAAGCTGCTCGTCATTGTGGTTTGCAACCACCAAAAACATATCTATCAGCCAATTTAGAAACCTACATTATTGAGCGTTTTTGATAAAGCTGCTGATGGAACCAAGTTAGGCTACGAGGATTTTACGACTCTTCTCAAAAGATCTAATGACCCGAATGAGAAGTACAAGGGTAGCTACGAAAACTTGCTTAAAGCCACCTACCTATACACTCGAAGTGAAGCAGAAGTCACAAAAATGTATAAGTACATTGTTTTTAATTGCCTGATCGGGAACGGTGACGCTCACCTTAAAAACTTTGCTCTGCAATACACGCCAGATATGAGCGAGATCTTTGTATCACCACCTTTTGATATCACACATACACTTATTTATAAAAATATTGATGATCAACTCGCGCTTAAAATAAGTGGCAGTAAACGATTCCCGACTAAGGTAGAGCTGTTAAAATTAGCTGAAAGCCCTGAATTTCGCATTAGAAATGCCAAAGAAATTATTGAGAATTTCAGTGATCAAATTACTGACTATTTAAAATCCTCCAATGAGGTTCAGTGTTTAGATGGGTTACGAGAATCAATTGAGCAGAATCTCTCAAAGTTGATGACTACTCATGCAATCAAGCCTGTATATAGACATGATAAAAAGAAAAAGTACAAATAATCCATTCTAGAATAATTTACAACCGTAGTAGCTACTATTATTGAGAGATGCCCCCAGAGACGTGGGGTTTATTTTCCATTCAATGATATAGAATAAACCCGAACAGACTGGTCATATCGGTAACAGGCTGACATTTATTGAGGGAGGGAAGTCTTGACTTAGGTATTCCTTGGCAGTTTGGCGGGATCAGAGATAGTAATATTGCGGTTTTGAGATTAGTAGATATAAGTAACACCAGAATGGATTTCTCAGATTTACAGTAGAAATTCTTTTAAAAAGCTTGAATACCAAGATGCAATTCGCAAGGAAGGTGAAGATTTTGCGATTGAATACAAAAGAAAAGCTTTGGTCGCTAATGTATAAAAATCGATGAGAATTTTTGATAGATCGAAGATTTTATTTGATAAAACTAGTAATGATTTTTTCCTAAGTGAGTTTTATTTCATTATTAGCTTTATTTTTTCGCAATTTCATTTTTAGCTTTAATTTCTACTGAAAATTTCAAAATTAATTTTTATGAACAACATATATAGAGATAGGCTATCTGCATAACATCCTATTTAACATAATATACATTATACGAAATCAGTCTGTTAGAACCCATTCAAAATGTCTATATTCTCACCAATAAAAATGTCTAGTTTATGATGGTTTAAACATCATGGACTGGATATGAAATATAGATGCTGATCACTATGTCTGACAAAGAAATTCAACGTCTTGCTGTTCTGCAAGACGTTCGAGATCAACGTATTACACAAGTCCGTGCTGCTGAAATCCTCAATCTTTCAACCCGTCAAATTACCCGGTTATTACAGAAGCTCAATCAAGATGGTGTTTCAGGTATGGCGCATGCCAGTCGTGGTCAACCTGGCCATCGTCGCCATGATGATTTATTAAAATCAAAATGTCTTTCCATTATTTCTGAACATCTGCTGGGATTTGGACCCACCTTGGCCCATGAGAAGCTCAGCAGCATATTTGACCTGAATATCCCGGTAGAAACGCTTCGGCGCTGGATGACTGCAAATGACCTCTGGATTCCGCGATCCAAGCGCCTTAAACGTCCATATCAGCCACGTTATAATCGGGATTGCTTCGGTGAGCTGATCCAGATTGATGGCTCATATCATGACTGGTTTGAAGGACGCGCTGCTAAGTGCTGTTTATTGGTGTATATCGATGATGCCACTGGAAAGCTGTTACATCTGCGCTTCTGTGAGGCGGAAACGACCTTCGACTATATGCTTTCAACCCGAGCCTACATTGAACAATACGGTAAGCCTCTGGCCTTTTATAGCGATAAACATTCGGTCTTCCGAGTGAACCAGAAATCGAGCCAGGACAGCAAGATCACGCAATTTGGCCGGATTCTGAATGAGTTAAACATTGATATTATCTTTGCCAACTCACCACAGGCCAAAGGTCGCGTAGAACGCGCGAATAGAACCCTTCAAGACCGTTTGATCAAGGAGATGCGTCTGGAAGGCATCAGTTCAATTGCCGAAGCCAATGCCTGGCTACCCTGCTTTATTGAGCATTTCAACCAGAAGTTCACCAAGTGTGCGAGAAACCCAAAGAACTTGCATCGATCTTTAACGGAATCTGATGCTGAGCTGGAGGATATATTCACCTGGCAGGAACCGCGTAAGGTCACAAAGAACCTAACCATCACGTATGACAAGTGTATTTATCTGCTTGAACCGACACAGCTGAATCATAAGCTTGTTGGGCAATACATTTCATTTCTGGAATACCCGGATGGCACTGTGGCCATCATGCATGAAGGACGGAAGATTAACTATAGCGTCTTCAATAAACTGGCTGGACTACAGCAGAATGCAGTGGTTGAGAATAAACGGTTAGGCTCGGTTTTAGCCCATATCCAGCAGCAACATGAGGAGTTGGAGAAACAGAATAAACGTTCCCGTCTCAAGAAAAGTATGCCGAGTCGTAAAGCTCAGAAAGCTGTTATTGAACAAAGAAATTTAAATCCTGTGCTTGACTCTTGCAGTTAAAAACAGGACATTTTAAATGGTTTATCGCATAGACATTTTAATTGGTGAATAACACAGTCTGTAAGCCCAAAGTAGAAATGTCCGGTTTCCCCAAAGTAAAAATGTCCGCTTTTAGAATATGCACTTTTGCAATTTTCTTAGCGGACGGTTTGATATGTTGGTGTCTATGTCGGATAAAGAACTTAAACGATTGTCGGTCTTGCAGGAAATCTGTGATCAACGCATAACCCAGTCCCAAGCTGCTCAGCTACTTCATATTTCAGAGCGTCAGATCAGGCGTTTATTGCAAAAATACAAAGCTCAAGGCCCAGCTGTATTAGCCCATGCCGGTCGTGGTCAAATCAGCAATTCCAGGCTTCCTGAAGAGCTCAGACTCAAGTGCCTCAATATTGTTTCTGATCAACTGCATGGTTTCGGACCCACTTTAGCGCATGAAAAGCTCACCACCGTTCATGGCTTTGATATTTCAGTGGAAACACTGCGTTCCTGGATGATTGCAGCCGATTTATGGATTCCTCGCGCCAAGCGTCTGAAACGCCCGTATCAGCCTCGTTATAACCGGGACTGTTATGGTGAACTGATCCAAATCGATGGCTCACACCATGACTGGTTTGAAGGTCGAGCCCCTAAATACTGTCTGCTGGTATTTATCGATGATGCCACAGGCAAATTACAGCATTTACGCTTCTGTGAGTCGGAATCAACCTTTGACTATATGATTTCAACACGTTTGTATGTTGAGCAGCATGGTAAGCCTTTAGCCTTCTACAGCGATAAACATTCAGTCTTCAGGGTGAATCAAGGCAGTAAGAAAGACACCAAGATTACCCAGTTTGGGCGCGTACTCAGCACCCTGAATATCGATATTATCTTCGCTAATTCACCACAGGCCAAAGGCCGTGTAGAACGAGCCAATAGAACGCTTCAGGACCGTCTGATCAAAGAAATGCGTCTGGAAGGCATCAGTTCGATTGCCGAAGCCAATGCCTGGCTACCCTGCTTCATTGAGCAGTTCAATCAGAAGTTTGCCAAGATGGCCTTTAATCCCAAGGATCTACACCGGACTGTCACTGAAACAGCCGAAGAATTAGATGATATTTTTACCTGGCGTGAACCCCGCAGAGTCACGAATAGCCTGACGATCACTTATGATAAATGCGTATATCTCCTGGAAAACACGGAAGAAAACCAAAGATTGATTGGCAAGTATCTTGAGTTTCTGGAATACCCGGATAGTACAGTCGCGATTGAATATCAGGGAAGAAAAATCAATTACAGCATCTTCGATAAATTAAGTCAGCTCAACCAGCGAGAGATTGTTGAAAATAAACGTTTGGGTTCTGTATTAGCCCATATTCAACAGCAGCATGAAGAACTAGAACAACAAAATAAACGCAATCGTTCTCAAAAGATGCCAAGCAGACGTGCACAGAAAACAGTAATCAAAGAACGAAATCTGAATCCTGTGCTTGACTTGGAAATGTCTGTATAGGACATTTCTATTTGGTTTTAAGGTAGGACATTTCTACTTGGGAATAACAACTATTAATAATACGATTATCTATGTTGTTGCTCAAGCAACTTATATTTTTAAAGTACTTCAAACTCAATCCGACGGTTTTTCTTTCGACCTTCAGCTGTGGTATTTTCCGCTACAGGTTTACTTGCACCTAGACCATCAGTACTGAGCAAATGTGCTGGAATATTTTTTTTGATTAAATAAGTCTTTACTGCTTCTGCACGTTGCTGACTCAATTGCAGATTTTGATGAGCATTGCCTGAACTATCCGTATGTCCAATAATCCGTATTTTTTTAGCACCCACCTTGTTTAAAGCAATGACCATTTCATCCAGGATCTGTGCACCTGAAAATGCTAATACCGCACTACCAGATTCAAACTCAATAATTCGATTCTTTAATGCTGCATCAATGATCTGCTGTTCAGCCTGATTGACTGAAAGCTGGGTATTTAAGCGGTAACTTGCTGGTGTTAATCCCTGAAATTTTGCTGTAATTTCCTGAATTTCATGAGGATTTGATAGTTTACCTGTGAGCTGAATATCAGTACCTTTTACTGTTAATTTACCGTTTTTGACCTTTTTCAGATCTTCATGAATTACTGTACTGACTGTATTTGACCAGTCTGCTGGTGCGGTGACCTGACGGATCTGGATGCGGTCCACCACATTTTTCTGCCCATAAGTTGTATATAATTTACTCAGTATTTCCTGTTTGGTCATCTCAGTGGGTACAGCACCTTCAATAATGATCGGTTGCGCACACACTGAAAAACTCAAAAAAAAACAGATTAAGAGATTGATTTTATATATTTTTTTTAATTTTAAGTATTTGTTTTTTATTTTCATTTTATGCTTCTACAAATGTTTGTTTAAATAACTTGATGCCTTGAGCCAGACTCATCTGACGCTCACTTAAGGACTGTTCCAAGGCTGCCAAACCTGCATTATTTTCTAGATACGGGTCAATCCAGGCTGCATGGATCAAGGATACCCAGTGTTGACTATCTAAGTTTTCGGTAAAAATATCACTTAAAGCCTGTATATCTGCACCTTTAAAACCAAATAATAAAATAGGCTGTTCTTTATGTAATATACCAATCAACAGTTCTGTATGATGATGTTGTACAAACTGGCTGATCAGGCTGACCCAAAATGCTGCAATTTCATAGCAATAAATTATATTATGAATAGGTAAAATCAGCACTTTATTCAGGCGGCTAGTACCTTGCTGAACAATCGGTTGCAGCAATAATCCCAATCCAATCAAGCTCTGTGCCAGCTGATAGGCACTCAGATTCATCAGCTTTGCAAATGAATGAATCGTATGATGTTGATAAAATTCCTGCACTTCTTCATGGCTGTGCACCATAACCTTGTTGCTCAGCTTGCTGAGTTTATTTAGCAAAATATCAGTATCACTGATGGAACGCATCACCCGGTTGCATTGATAAAGCTCAACCAGAGCCGATTTATAGCGTAATGGCGAATACATGATATTTTCAAATGGCTGTTCATGCTCAATCAGATGACTGAGCATCATTGGAAACTGCCGCCCTGAACTGTCTTCACTGGCAATTAAATTGGCCAGCAAAAATAGTTTTTCTTGTGAATTGGCAATAAAGAAATCCAGCGCTGGTAATTGCGCATAGGTCTGCTTGAAATTTGCCTTCTGCATGGCAACCTCTAATGCTTCCGTAATCCACTGATCAATCAATTGAATAAGCTTAGATTGTCCACGCGACTTGAGAAAATCGCCACGTGCTGGACATTTACCATAATAAAATGGTGTGGTTTTTAACTCATACATCCGTATCCCTCCACCGCTTCGGCAGTTGCAATTGAATTTTCATCATGGTGCAGCTACTCCTGTGTTGGCTAATGCTGTGGCCGGATTGGTTTGAGCCAGACTCTGCTGTGCCGATACAGGAACACTTTGCGCAGCCACGACACGTACTGATTTATTGGAAACGACCTGATCCACCAGTTGCAGGTTGGCATAGTTTGGCTGTCCGCCGATAGAACTGGCATTCTGTCCACTGACCAGACGGAAGTTCACTTTTACCCAAAGTTCCGGATTTTCCTTGCTCTTCCAGACCATCTCAAAGTTGCTGCCTTTCTGGGTACGTTGTGCACTTTCAATCAGGCGGTTAATGCCATATTCGCCCGGTTCATCAAAAATGGTATGCGTTTTCCCTTCCAGATCCACTAGCGTAATGCGTGTGCCTGGAATCGCACCCGGATTTGGCCAGACAAAGTTCACCCATTGCTGTATGCCATTTTCAAACAGCATGCGTTGCCCATCGATATCAAAGGTATAAGCTAAAAGCTGAGGATTTTCCAATGGATAGAACTGGAAATTGGACTGGTTTACAGCAGGTGCTGTACCCTGCCCCTGAGTCAGTTCACCTGTGGCAACCCCATGAGCAGGTGCGACATAAGTCTGGAAATTTGCGACAAAAGCCGGGTTCAGACTGATTCCCAGATCCTGCCAGGTTTTGGAGGTCAAAGTATAGCCACGTCGGATCACCAGTGGATCCAGATGTTCTTTCACAAAGCGTGCAATACTGCCACTTTCACCAAAAATCTGGTTAATTTCATTGGAAGTGGCCTGTAAGGTTGCCTGACTGCTAAACGGATATTTCTGAGCCAGATTCTGGCTAAATGGCTGATAAGATTGCATGGTCCAGAGCTTGTTTATTTCAGCCTGTGCAGGAACCAGCAGCCCCTCAAAGGATTGGATTAATGGTGCAACCAAAAGTTTTTGTAACAGTTGCTGATCCAGCTCTGTCGTCCCTGCCGCCATTTTCTCTGCCACAAATTTTTGGCTAGTGTTAAAAATGGAGTTCTGTTCATGAATTGTCTGTTTGACCAGAGCCATACTGGCAGGACCAATATCACCTGAGCTTTTTAGATCATTGTACTGGCTGCGGATTTTTGCCATTGACTGCATGTAACCATCTAGAAGCGATTGATTTTGCAGATCATCGCGCTGACGTACCATCTGATAGAACATCTGGAACTCACGTGCAATCACACCATGCTGTAACGGGCTATTGGCCTGTTGCACTTGCTTCGCTTCATCACGATTCAGCACTTTACGTTTAAACCAGGCAATAAAGCCTTTTTGCGGCACCGCCAGTTCTGCCTGAACCATCGGATTATCCCAGCTGGTCTCTTGGGCCACACGTTGGATCAAGATACGGATTGGAGAATGTTCCGGTTCGCCCAAGAGATCCATCTGCTTGATCTGCTGATTGAAATCGCCTGCTTTGGCATAATGAATCGCGTTCAGGAATTTACGCCATTCTGCAATATATTCTTTCTTATAGAGCTCAGTCAGTTGACGACGGATCTGCTCAGGACTACCACTAAAGCTGAGATCATCAGATTGCGTGGTATTCAGCACCCAGTCCCGACTATCGGTTGTGCTGCTCGCTGCCTGCTCGATGGCTTCCTGTACATAACCTTTCCATGCCGGATAGGTATAAATTCCCGGCAAAGCATAGCTTCCCAACATGGCATTCTGGTTGGTTTCACCCAGAATCTGTTTGACTGTCATTGCGGGGAAACGCACGGCCGCACGACTCTTGATTTCATTATAGACACGGTCACGTGCAGAAATACCGGTGGTAATCGCTGTCAATATCTGACGGGTCTGATCCACCAATACTGCATCAGAATTCAACTGAGGGAAACTGTTTCGTCCTGACAATGTAATGGCATAACCCAGGATCTGCTCGGCTTTCTGGAGCATTTCACCCCGCGGTATTTCACCGCGGTTTTGTTCCAGCCATGTGCGCCAGAAACGTGTCAGCTGATCACTTAAATGACTGGAATCCATATACTGGCGATTGCTCAGCATCAGATAGGTTTTTAAGGCATTATAAGCATCCTGAGGATTCTGGTCTGAAGGTTCAGAAGCAATCTGGCGGCCTTGCGCCACATGATTCATTTTCACCTGAATATAATTTTCTTTTAGCACCGCTTCATTTGCCTTAACACGTTGCAGATACTGTGCAATCTGCTGCTGGGTGGGCTGCAGCACCAGCTGTTCAATGCCTTTAAGATATTCAGTTTCCAGTTTTTCCCGAATCTGCTTACCCTGATATAAACCAAAGCTGTATTTCAGTGGACGGTCCTGATCAAACTGATCCAGTTGCTGCAGATGCCCCTGTAAAATCAGCAAGGCATCCAGCTGATGATTCAGCGAACGGTTGGCCTGTGCCTGTATCTGTAGCACTTTGTTCAGGTCGGCCTGAACTTCAGTAATGAGCTGCTGGTTATTGCGATATGACCATAACCATAAACTAAGGACAATCGATACCCCAAGAATTGCACCGGTAAAGGCCATAAAACGCTGACGTTTTTTTGTCGGGTTAATATGCTGACGTACCAGATGCTTGTCTTTCAGGATCACATTGGAAAACAGGCCTTTCAGGAAATAACCGTGGTTCTGGGAAACTGACTGTTTCGGCAGACCAAGTTCACTGTCATCACTGTGGATCAAGTGAAAATCATCCGCGATCTGTTCCGTCATTGGGCTTTCAATTACGCCATCCTGCAAGGCACTGGTAAAGTAAAAGCCACGGAAAATAGGTTTAAACTGGTATGGATTTTCCTGGAACAGTGTAGAAATAAAGGTTTTTAAAACCGGTTTCAGGCTCTTAAATTCCAGTGGAAAAGTCATTACACTTGGAGAAATGTGCTGTGAATGCCGACGGCTCAAATGCGTTGTACTGACACTTTTCAGACCATCGTATAAAATATTGTAATGCTCCTCAAAAAGCTCTAGCGCCTGCTCGCTGGAATTTGCCGCATACGGTAAAGTCGCGCCCCAAACCTGATCAAATTCCTGCGCATCATAACAGTCAAAAAAATCGGTAAATCCGGCAATCAGGTCCATTTTAGAAAAGACCAGATACACGGGAGCAAAGACTTCTAGACGTTCAGTTAGATCCTGAATACGGGCACGCAGATTTTTGGCTAATTTAATGGATTTTTCCGGACTCTGGCTGACCAGCTCGGCAATACTGACAATGACAATCAGACCATTCACGGGCGCCTTTGAACGATTTTTCTTGAGAATATTCAGAAAACCGAGCCATTCGGAATGGTCCTCAGCATAGACCGAATAACGCCCTGCCGTATCTAGTAAGACTCCTTCGGTTGAGAAAAACCAGTCACAGTTACGGGTCCCGCTTAAGCCGGAAGACACCATCTGTTGATGATGTTCTTCAAATGGAAAACGTAAACCGGAATGGTAAATGGCCGAGCTTTTTCCAGCAGCAGGATTGCCAATCACCATATACCAAGGCAGTTCATACAGTGCCGTATTCCCCTTACGATCTCCAAGTCTAGACTTGCGGATCAGTTGAATTGACTCCTTCATCTGCTGCTGGATCAACTGCAGTTCTTCTTTATTCTTATGTTTGTTCTGTTCAGTTTCGGTTGTACTGGCAATAGCCTCGGAAAGTTCCTCTCCTTTTTTGCCATGCCGATAATGCTGGATCAGTGTATAAATCCCCCAGACTACCAGGATCAGGCTATAAACCGCCACCAGCATCCAGAACACACGGTCCGATACAGTGTTTTTCATGGAAATAATCACCACGAAAAATGACAATGCCATCATCACTTTTGGATTGGTCACATACTGCCAGACATATCCCAAGATCGTATAAAATAATGTATTCACTGTAATCTCTTATATTTCTTTATTATTTTTCAGGTTTTTAAAATTTTTCAGGCCGCATTCTGTTCTAGTTCCTCAACCATATTGACAGGTTGACAGACAAAAAATGTCTGAGGATGCTGCACCGTATAGGCCAATGTAATGACATCATCATTCATTTGCATGCACAAAAATATCCCAAACAACGCTTTCATCTCTACTGTACTGCCCAGATAAGAATGGCAATACAGGCCGTGATGCAGTTCTATCCCAGCTGTACCTAAATACTGCTGAATTTTTTTAGAGGTATTGATCTGTAATGGATCATCCAGCAACAGTACAAATGCGGCTTCCTGCTGCAACTGTTCAGCAAAATTTGGACATTGTTGCTGTAAATATTCACTAATATTTTTGACATGCTTTAAGGTTTTAATTGATTTAATTTCCATTAAATCTTCAATGTTTAACTGTGGAGCAGACAGGCATATACTCGCGGCATATTCTCCCGGCAGATATTGTTCCGACTGCCATAACTGCTGTTCCAGCCACTCCTGATCAATTTCAGACTGTACTGCAATCACCAGACTGACCTGTTCATGTTGCTGCTGAATATCATTGAGCAGATTGATCCAGAGTGCATAAGTATTGTGATGATCGACATAATGGAACTCGACATGAATCTGGCGCTGCACAATTTCATATTGCTGTTCTAGCTGTTCAATCAGCGCCTGTTGTGCTTGATCTGGCCAGATATGGATCAATGCTGCTGGCAGCAGAATATGCAGATTCAACTTATTTAATCGTGCCACCTGCTCAAATGAGGGTTCTATTTCATTCTCTTCATCAAACTGTTCATTGATCCAGCCCTGATGCATACGGTATTCATAAGCGGTTTCTGCATCATAGAACATCGCTGACTTTCTCAGATGTGTCGCAATGTGATGCAGACTTTCAGCATGTTGCTCCATCTGCTGCTGAATCAGTAAATTGATTCGTTGCAGCCGCATGCTGTGCAGAGTGTCATCCTCTTCTGCTTCGGCTAACAACTCGTCCAGATGTCGAATGCGATAAGACAGGATCGGCAGTCCATAGTGATTGACCAGGGTTTCATCCAGTTCCGGGCTTTTAAACGCCTGCATCGCGGCAATAATTTCCTGATTTTCACCAAAGCTATGGATTGCTGCGGATGAATAGATTTTTAGAGTCTGCTCTTCAAACGGTTTATCTTTATTCTTCTCCAGTTCACTTTGCTGTTGCAGATGTTTTTCTTGATTTTCAGAGACTTCTAACTTGTCTGATTTAGCTGTTTGATAAGCTTTTAGCGATGCATAAATCAACCAGGGAGAAAGCAATAACAAGCCAGCACAGACAGGAAGTAAAATAAAAAACTGCAGTATCTCCATAGCTGTCGGATCATACTGCACATCACGCCAGTAGTAGATCACCAAAGCGCTTGTCAGCAGGATGAGTGCCAGAATGGTCGCAACAATGGTCTTGATCAAGCTGCTCTCCCCATCAGACTGTAACAGTTTTCCTGATTATTTTCAGTGGCTTGTGGCACTAGAAAAGCACCTTGTCCCAGTCCGGCACGTGTATCACCGAGCCGAATTGGGTAGATTTCTGCTTTGCTTAATACCAGACGCAGATCCACCATCAAGGTTGGACTGCACCAGGTTGAAATCATCTGTTTCAGTTTTTCGCTATATTTTTGCTGCGGCAGAAAATCCAGATAATCCTGACGGCTCAAAGGGCCAATCACGATTTCAATTTTTTCATCAATCTGGGTCAGCACTTCGCCACAGAAAGTATTGATTCCCAGTAATGCAGGATTTGATCCGCCCAGTGAAGCTTTTTGCGAAGCATCCAGTTTAAACTGCTCAGGTAAATATTCCCGGATCTGGACCTGATGCTTGAACATGCAGTCCAGCATGGTTTTCAGCACATAAGCACTATTATTCTGCCCCTGCATCAGGCCGGAAAATTCAGCAAAATAATCATCCAGATGCTGTTGCTGATGTTGTTCACGCACATAGCCATTCAGCGCATGTAGAATCTCCAGATAATGATTTTCCTGCTCAATTTCATAACGTACCGGCAAATGATAGTGAATCGAGGCTTCGATATATTGTGTGGTCAGCTTATGGTTAAACAACCCGAGAAAATGCAGGGTCTCCTCACGCTGCTGACGCGGGCTTTGCTTGATACGATAGGTATAGGTATAAGGCAATACTCCCTGTGTTCCGGTCAGGCCAATTATCGGACTGGTCAGCTGAATTTTCTGACCTTGCCATTGCAGACACTCAATCTCAGATTTGGGGAAATTCAGATTCAGCGAGCTAGCAAAACTAAAACTTTTGCTCCAGTTTTTTGAGTATTTCTGCTCAGGATAATGACGCAGCAAACGTGTTGCCTGCACCAGTTCAAAGCGGGTGGGCTGCTGATACAGCTGTTCTACTACAGAAGTTTTTTGCCACCAACGTTCTGCACGCATTGGTATACCTCCTGTTCTGTTGCTGCATCAATCACAATCATTTCCACATAACTGTTCATTTGCACTTTCAGATTAAAAATATGATTGAGTAATTGGGCAAAGATATACAGACTTGAGCCTCGGAATGCTTCACTCTCAATTTTGACCTGCGCACGAACCCCACGAACAAACAAAGGAAATGGTTTGTGTTCTAGTAATTTCTGACTAAGTGAAAAATCAATCGATTGAATTGCGGCAATGATCTGCTGGTTTTCCTTAGAAGCCGGCAGGTTATACAGTTCCAGCAATTCCTTCAGATGCGTGACTGCATCACCTTTCATCAAGGACAGATTATTCAAGGAAAGATGGGAAATAACACGCCATTGTTCTTTTTGGCTTTGTTTGAATCGATATGGTAAAGATGGGCGTTTTAACAAGAGTCCGCGTCGAGCCAGCTGACTGTCATTCAAGCTGAGGGCATTCTGATCCCTGTTATAGCTTTCATAAGGCAGGTCGCGGTTACAGCACAGCAACTGGGTACTGATAAAATCAGAGGAAGTATTCTGTGGTTCCAGACTTCTGGACACCAAAGTAAATTTCAGGTCATTCTTTTGCGTACTGGCAATTTCTGGCTGCAGATGATAATAAAATTGTGCGCCGTCATGCTGGTAATGACTCATGGCAAAAAATGGCAAAACCTGATGGGCAACCTGTTCTTTATCAGTCTTTTCACGAATCAGGTTCATCTCGGAGACCGCATACACCTGATAATATTCAGGATGATGCGCATCTGAAATGAGTGGATATTCCAGTCGCTGATGATTGATTTTCTGCGGTTCGGCCTGTTTTTCAAACAGGTTAACCACTGGCGTCACGAACAGCTTGAAATTGGCGAGATTCAGTTCTGAATAATTGCGAACCGCAGCCTGATCATTCAGGTTCATTTTAAAGTGAATATACAACTCAAAATTCGAGGTATCTGCTTCGATCTGATGGAGAAAATCCAGATTCAGGTTCAGGAAATTGAACTTGTCTGGAAAGCAGAAATATTCCAGTAATAGTCGATAGGCCTGATGGGTGTGCTGATCGACCGGCAGTATACTCTCCTCCTCGCTAAAGCCTGATAGCTCGAAAGGATTTGAAATCTTGATTTCCTGGCCATTGCCCTTTAACGAAAACTGGGTTTCTGTCTTAAAAACCTGATCCAGTACCTGTAAAGGAAAGCTGGAAATCGCATCCAGATAAATTGGTAGCTTATGCTTTTGCAATAAGTTCAACTGCTGATTAAAAATTTCAAAACCCAACACGAGTGTCGCATTACGGTTCAGATGAATGTGCGCCGAAGGATGGGTTTTAAAATGGACTGATTTCAATGCAGTTGGCAGTAAAGCCACCTCCTGGACAGTCCGGTATTCACACTGCACACCACGCACACTTTTGGATTTGAGTGACGTATGTTTTGGGATCAAATGTGCATCAGTCAGCTGTTTGATTTTATTAACATCTTCAAAACTGACCATTGAACAGGCTGGAAACGGCTTTACATACTGGGGAAACATCACCGCAAAAATCGAACGGGTAAATATTTCATAGCTGTCATATAGCTTTTTATCAATCCGTGCAGAGATCAATGAAAATGCCTGAATCAGGCGCTCAATATGCGGATCGTCAATCTGTTCCTGATTTAAAGACAGACGTTGGGCAATTTTTGGATATTTATTGGCAAATTCACGGGACTGCTGGCTAAATTCCTGCAGCTGTTTTTCGTAATAAGGTAATAATTCTTCAATCGCGCTCATTCTTATTATGATCTTGGCAAAATAACATATTGTTGTGTGGTCGGTTTTAATAAAGCATCAAAAATTACAGGCTCATATAAAGGATGAATATTCAAATAGGCTTGAATGCTTAAGCACAGGCTACCCATATTATTTTCATCCAGCAGCATTTCTACCCGGACATGCTTAAGCCGTGGTTCATGTGCTGAAATAGATGCCTCAATCGAGTGACAAATTTTGTCACGATCCATCGGATTTGCAGTCGATAAGCCCACAAAATCAATAATTCCAAATTGCAGAATGGACTTTTTGACCAGCACATAATCATCAATCATATGGTTGAGCATGGCCATACGGCTGTTCAACAGATCCTCCAGATCCGCCGCAACTGCTTCACGCAACTGCTGAATTGACACGCCCTGTGCACGTGCTTCCTCTTGTGGCAGTAGTCGATCAAACAAGGTCGAACGGAATCCATAAGGATAAAGCTGATCCAGATTCATGTGTTTCCATCATTCATTTTAAATTTAATCATTCAGATAGAGGCCTGCAGGTGCAAGCCTCTAAATTCAGAAGCATTAAGCAGCGTAAGATGCCGTATTATTGGATAATGACCATTTTTTGGTTACCGCACCTTTCTGTGTACCGTTGATATCTTGCTGGTTATAAGTCCACTCAACCGCAGCATATTTCAGACCGAACGCTTCAGTCGGTACACCTTCTGCATTCACGCTTGGCATGACTTGAGAAACCAGAACGTGTTTCAGTTTGATCTGTAAGTACTTGATACGCTTGTCGCCGTTGGCACGGTAGAAGTCAATCTGAACTTCATCAAAGGTATAACCGGCAGAACATGCTTCCCAAAGTTTCGGGCTGGTAGCATCCAGATCTTTGACAAAAATCATGTCAGAATGTTCTACACGCTCAGCGGTATGGCCACCCACACTTGAAGACGTCGCAGATTTTGGCTGGCGAATATTGTGTGACCAGGAATTTACTTCAAGCCAACTTTTATGTTCAGAATCGCGTGATTCACCATCGACTTTATATTTGCCGCGAAATTGGACGTATATGTCTTTCATTGTTATTTTTATCCTGTTTTATAATCAATAATAGAAAATGCAACCGACCTAATTGCTCGATTGCGGCAGTTCAGTGACAAGTCGCAGGGATACAGACAACTCATCAAGCTGAAAATGTGGTCGCAAGAAGACCACTGATTTGTAGTGACCAGGTTCAGCTGGATTTTCTACAACCTTGATTGACGCTTCACGCAAAGGATATTGCGCCTTTGATTCCTGAGAGGCGCCGTCATCCAATAATACATATTGAGATAACCAGTCATTCAGGAAGGCTTCAACATTGCCTGCAGAAGCAAAACTTCCCACCTTGTCACGCATCATCGCTTTTAAATAATGTGCGATACGTGAAACTGCCATGATGTACTGAATCTGGCTCGATAAAGCAGAATTGGCATTCGCGGCATCATTGTCATATTTTTTCGGCTTCTGAGCCGATTGAGCACCAAAAAACGCGGCATAATCGGTATTTTTGCAGTGCACCAGTGGAATAAAACCAAGATCACTCAGCTCTTTCTCGCGTCGATCCGTAATGGCAATTTCGGTTGGACATTTGAATACCACGTCACCGTCATGCGTTTTAAAGGTATGTACAGGAAGTCCTTCAACTAAGCCGCCGCCTTCGACACCACGAATCGCAGCACACCAGCCATGCATATCAAAAGCATTGGTTAAGCGAGTGCCGAAAGCATAAGCTGCATTCATCCACAGATATTCGTGATGATCTTCACCAGACACTTCTTCCACATAGTTAAAACCTTCAGTCGCGGTACCTTCTTTCGGATGATATGGCAAACGTCCCAATACACGTGGCATGGTCAATGCAACATAGCGTGCATCATCACTTTCACGGAATGAACGCCACTGTACATATTCAGCGGTTTCAAAAATCTTGGACGCATCGCGTGGACGATCAATATCGGTAAATGATTCCAGCCCAAACATGCTGGGGCTGGCGGCAGAAATAAACGGTGCATGTGCTGCTCCTGCCACATGGGAAATCTGTTCCAGTAAATACATGTCTGATGGTGTGCGATCAAACTCGAAATCACCAATCAAGGTGGCATAAGGTGCTCCACCGAAAGAGCCATATTCTTCTTCATAGATTTTTTTGAATAAATTGCTTTGATCAAAATCAGTGGCACTTTGGAAATCCTTGATCAATTCCTTTTTGGTGGTATTCAACATCCGGATTTTAATCAGAGCATTGGATGGTGTTTCCTGACAGAAATAATATAAACCACGCCAGGTTGATTCAATTTTCTGGAATTCTTCATGATGCATGATCTTGCTCAGCTGGGTTGAGATCAGGGCATCAATTTCAGCAATACGTTTATCCAGTGCAAGGGTCATGTTATCCGATACAGTAATCGTACCTGCCATGACTTCACGTGCCAGCTCCCCAATCAGGCTCTTGGCACGGTCATGTTCTTCATCTGTACGCGCGATACGGCTACGCTCGACGATAGAGTCCAGTAATGAGTATTCTTCAACATTCAGGTGTTCAGCAGTTGCTGCATTTAAATTACTCATGCTCCGCCTCCACACTCATCTTGCGGATCTGATCAGTACTTTTCAGAACTTCGTCTAGCAAATCTTCCAGACGTTCATTATTGGAAATTTTATTACGCAAATCTGTTAAACGTTCACGTGCTTCAACCAGTCGACGTAATGGATCAACCTGCTGCACGACCTGTTCTGGCTTAAAGTTATCCATGGAATTAAAGGTCAGGTCCACAGACATCTTACCGCCCTCTTCGGTCAGGGTATTTTCAACCTGAAAATTGGCCCGTGGTGCCAATGACTCCATCACTTCATCAATATTGTCCAGATCGACATTGATAAACTTTTTGTCTTTTAGCTTAGTTTTTTCCAGTTCAGATGCTGCTGAAAAATCTCCCAGCACGCCGACTACAAAGGGCAATTCCTTGACTTCGCGGGCATCCCCAACTTCCACATCGTAAGTCAATTGCACACGCGGTGGACGAATCCGCTGTAATTTCTTCTGTACACTTTCACGCTTAGCCATATTGCTGATTCCTATGAATTATTCTTTATTAGTTATTTCGAAGTGCACCAAATGGATTGGAGCTAGACTGGACATTTGGGAGGACGACCGGCTCTTTCTTGGCGACAACATTGCTGCTAGATATTTCTTTTGCTTTATTACGTGCAGGAGCACTTATACGTGTTTTAGCCGAGCTGTTTTTTTTACTCGCCGTGGTCACCTTTTTTTTCTTGTTGCCTGAATCCTTCTCTGCCCTTAGAGGCATAACCGTAACGGGTTGGGATAAACGTACATTGTCATTAAAAACTTTGGTAATGGCGTAGGTTTGTTCATTCAGCGGACGGATTTCTGTCGTGCGCATATAGTTCAGGGCATGATTAGAAATCGCGACACCAGCAAGGAAGCTAATATCTGTTAGTTGACGTGTTATGTAATTTTCACGACTTAATTGATCTACTGCTTGAAGTGCTTTCAGATGCAGACCACGATCCAGATAAAGTTGAGCAATATCGGCTTTGATTTTACGCTGTAAATTAAGATCTTTCCGAGCGACTTTGGCACAAAGCTGTTCATACTGTTGCAGGATTTCTGGGTCAGTATCTCCTTCGGCCAGTGGATGCACTTTAAGACATGATTTTTTTAGGGTTGCAGCATGCGTCTGCATCAGACTCATCGTGCAGACAGCCAGCATCAGCACGAGTATGGAACTCATATTTTTTTTCAAAATTAGCCTCAAACTTTTCTTTTTCTGGTTATTCGATTTTTTTACTTGAAATGACTTTTCTCTATTTATTATTTAAAAATCATCTTGCGAATTTAACAAAAAATGATCACACTAAGTCAACAACAAAAATTGACTTTTGTAAAATATTTTTTAACAGTCTCTAAAAAAAATGTTAAAGATTATATGACTTTTATTCTTTTAAAAAACATATAAACATTAGGGTAAAAATTGATCAGAAGAACTGGTTCAATTGCAGTCATTCAAATAAATAACAAGAACAGCACAATCCTATCTTTCTAACCTTAAAAAGATTGTGCCTTGTAAGAATAAATAATGAGAAATACATGAATAATTTAAAAATTTTAATTAATAAATTATCTGATCATGCACGTTTATGTCTTGAGAAATCTGCTAATACTTGTATTCATCAGCAAAATTACGAAATCGAAATTGAACATTTTTTTCTCGAATTACTCTCGCATAACCAGTTAAATGATGTCCAGTTACTGTTTAAAAACTATAAACTTTCTAAGGAAGCTCTGCTAGATGATCTAAATGAAAGTTTATTTCAGCTTAACAAAGGCAATTCACGCACCCCTATTTTTGCCACGTCAATTATCCGCTTACTTGAGCAGGCTTGGCTACTAGCCTCCGCTGAAAAAGAACCCATCATTCGTAGTGGTCACCTACTTGTAGCTTTACTAACAGCTTCCGATCTGTATCAAATTGCGATGCGTTCATCCTCAATTTTTGAGCTGATTCCGATTGATACAATGAAGCATCAGTTCCTGGATTTGTGCCAGGACAGTATTGAAAATGTGTCAGCTCAATTAATAACGTCTCAGCCAGTAGCTCATCGAAATGCTGAAACGACTGCAAAAAAAACTCCTGCATTGGATCAGTACACGATTAATCTGACCCAGAAAGCTATTCAAGGAAAAATTGATCCAGTGATTGGGCGTGAATTTGAAATTCGTTTGATGCTGGATATTTTGATGCGCCGTCGTCAGAACAATCCGATTTTGACAGGTGAGCCGGGAGTCGGCAAGACGGCTGTAGTGGAAGGATTGGCTCTCAAAATTGCCCAGCAGCAGGTCCCTGATGCCCTGAAAAATGTGCAATTACATGTGCTGGACATGGGGCTGTTACAGGCAGGCGCCAGTGTCAAAGGTGAATTTGAGAACCGACTGAAACAAGTAATTCAGGAAGTACAAAGTGCTGCCTATCCAATCATCCTGTTTATTGATGAAGCGCATACCCTGATTGGTGCGGGTGGCCAGGCCGGTCAGAATGATGCTGCAAATTTACTAAAACCGGCACTTGCAAGAGGTGAATTACGTACTATTGCCGCAACCACGTGGGCGGAATACAAACAGTATTTTGAAAAAGATGCAGCGCTCAGCCGCCGTTTTCAGGTCGTCAAAGTTGAGGAACCAACAGAAGCAGTCGCGATTGATATGCTCCGCGGCATGATTCCAGTGATGGCTCAGCATTTTAATTTGCAGATTGATGATGAAGCGATTATCGCTGCGGTACATGCATCACATCGTTATATCCGTGGACGTCAATTACCCGATAAAGCGATTAGTGTCCTGGACACTGCCGCCGCTCGCGTTGCACTGACTCAGAATGCTCAACCGGCACAACTCGATCACCTACAGGCACAATTGCACAATCTGGAACTGGAACACAAATTACTCACTCAGGAAAACCAGAACCTGCTCATTCACCATGAACGACTCAATAATCTTTCAGTAAAAATTGCAGAGCTTAGGCACAACATTCAATGCTTGGAAAATCAATTGCGACATGAATTGCACATTGTTCAGCAGATCCGGGAGTTTCAGACTCCGGATCAGGACGAAAAGTCTAGTCAAAAAATTGCGGTATTACGTGCAGAACTGGCTGAAGTACAGCAAAAAAATCCACTGGTCTTTGAACGCGTCAATGCCAGCATCATTCATGACATCATTTCGGATTGGACGGGTATTCCAGTGGGTAAAATGGTCAATGATGAAATCAGGCAGGTATTAGAGCTTGAAAGCTGTATGGCGCAGCGTGTGATGGGGCAAGATTATGCTCTAAAGCAATTGGTGCAAGGTATTAAAACCTCTAAAGCTAAACTGGAAGATCCGAATAAACCCCAAGGCGTGTTCCTGCTAGTGGGTCCAAGTGGTGTCGGTAAAACTGAAACAGCCCTGGCCCTGGCAAATGAACTGTATGGTGGTGAATCGCATCTGATTACTATCAATATGTCGGAGTATCAGGAAGCCCATACGGTTTCTTCCTTAAAAGGCGCGCCTCCAGGTTATGTCGGTTATGGTCAAGGGGGCGTGCTGACTGAAGCTGTTCGCCGCAATCCATATAGCGTGGTGTTGCTGGATGAAATTGAAAAAGCGCATCGTGATGTGCAGGAACTGTTTTATCAGGTCTTTGACAAAGGTATGCTGGAAGATGGTGAAGGACGGCTGATTGATTTTAAAAATACCACGATTTTGTTGACGTCTAATGTCGGATCCTCTGCCATCATGCAGGCCTGTCTGAATCATCCACCTGAAAACTGGCCAAGTGCAAAGGAGCTGATCGAACAGCTTAAACCTAGTTTATATCAGCAGTTTAAACCGGCGTTCTTGGGACGTATGCAGATCGTACCGTACTTCCCGTTGCATGATGATCTGCTACTCAAAATTATTGAACATAAACTCGGTAAAATTATTCAGCGAATACAAACCCAATATCAAACTGAAGTTACCTACAGCGATGACCTCTTAGAACTCATTTTAAGCCGTTGTACAGAAGTAGATAGCGGTGCACGTAATGTTGACCATATTCTGAATGCCAGTGTATTGCCTGCTTTAGCCACCCAAATTTTAATGGCACTGAGTGAAGAAAAAGTGCCCGAGAAAATTCAGATTGAAGTTAAAAATGATGAAATCATTTATCTTTTAGATCCACAGCAAGTTAAAGTGAAAATCAAACGCATCCGGAAAAAGAAAACGGACGCCGTATAAAATTATATTTAGAAATTAAAAATTAAAGAAAAAGAATAAGTTTCAGGTGAAGAATGACCCTAGATATTGAACAACTGCTTGCCCTCATCTCTGATCATCAGCCATGTGGTGAGGACTGCTCATTTTCAAATGACTTTCATGCCATTAAAAAGGCTAGAATTCAAGATGATCCTTTGCTGGATCAAGGTGACTGGATCTCTGAGCCACGTCAGGCAGACTGGCATTTTGTACTGAATAAATCGGTTGAGCTCTTAAGTGAAAAAACCAAAGATCTGCGACTTTACACCTGGTTAGCTGAAGCCTGGGCAAGAACTCACGGATTTGAAGGAATTTCCCGCGGCCTGGAACTGAGCCATCGCAGTATTCAGAAATATTGGCCGGATTTACATCCTTTAATTGAGGAAGATGATTTAGATCAGCGCCTGGGTTTACTGCAAGGCTTAATCAGCCAGATTCCGGCATTGATGAAACAGGTTCCCCTGGTCAGTCAGGCACCGTTTTATCATTTGGGAAATTATGAGGCATTTTTACATCAACAAAATGTCCGGTTACGCCATAACCAGCAGGATGAAGATTATGAATCTCTAACTGGCAATGATGAGCTGCAGAATTTCGAGCAATTACTTCAGGCAACTTCCCGCTCGGTACAGTTACAGAATTATCAGCAGGTCTTGGATATTCAAAAGCACTGGCAGCAACTCAAAATAACCCTAGATGATTTACTAGGTCTGGATGCACCGAGTTTTTCTGTAATAGATGAACAGGTTGATTCCATTATTGCCCAGATTAAACGCCTGTATAAAGTGGAACAGATCGCACATCAAAATAATGAAAACTTATTACAGCCGAAAGAATCAGCAATTCAGCTAGGTTATACGGATACAGTCTCTGCTGTTGCGCAGACTCAATTCAGATTACAGCCACAAAATCATCTGGCCAACCGGGAACAGGCGCTGAAAGTCTTAAATGAAATTGCTGATTATTTCCAGATACATGAACCGCATAGCCCGGTGAGTTATATGCTGCAAAAAACCATTCGCTGGAGCCAGATGCCGTTACACGAATGGCTGGCACACGTGATTAAAAATGAGAATCCCCTGGAACAGGTGCAAGAGTTACTGGGTGTACCCGATATGAATAATTCGAATAGTGAGTGGTAAGACTGAATGTTTAAAGCAGAAAAAGTTCTTTGGGGTGAAGGTTTATTTTTACGACCTCAGCATTTTCAGTTACAGGATGCCTATCATGAACAACGTCTGAACCAGATGATTCAGGCAACCTTTCCTTTTGCCTATGGAATTCAAGCGATTGAATTCGATGAGGCCCAGTTCAGCATGAATATCATGGCACTCAGCCGGATTGAAATGGTCTGGCAAGATGGGGAAATTTATCGTGCACCTTCACAGGATCTATTACCTGAGCCCGTGCAACTTGACAGTCTGAATCTGCGTACAGAAATGGCTGTTTATCTTGCTTTACCGATGGTTCAGGCAAGTAAACAGAATCTTAACCATGAAGATAATTCACAGTCCAGCCGTTATCATTCCCATTTAAGCTCGACTCATGATCTGTTTACCAATGCCGCTACAGCCGAAATTACCCTGTTACGCCGTCGTGCAGAATTCAAGATTTTTGAAATCAGCCAGGAGCCTGAACAGGCCCTCGATGGTTATTTTTATATGCCGATTGCAACAATGAAACGCCAAAGCTCAGGGCATTTTGTGCTGGATCATAAATTTATTCCGCCGATTCTGCATATCGAAGCCTCAGAAAATCTACTGAATAATCTGAAGCGGACTTTGAATATTATTCGCGCCAAGATCAAAACCATTCAGAACAACAACCGTGAAAATGAACAAAAACTGATTGAATTCCGTTCGGGTGATATCGTGTCTTTCTGGTTGGTGAATGCCCTCAATACTGCACATGCTACCCTAAATCATATTCTGCTATATCCACGTATTCATCCGGAACGACTGTATTCTGAATTATTACGTCTGACCGGGTCATTGCTGACCTTTTCAACCGCGTATGCTGTCGACCAGTTACCGCAATATCAGCACCATCATTTACAGGACAGTTTTGGTCAGCTGGATGTCATTTTACGTGAACTGCTGGATACGATTATTTCAAACCGCTATATCAGTATTGCCCTTAAAGAAACCCGGCCATCTTATTGGGTGGGCAGCCTTGAAACAGACAAAATTTCCCGGGATACCCGTTTGTATCTCGCGGTATCCAGTAGGGTCATGCCCACCCATGACCTGATTGCTTATGTACCGATCCGCTTTAAAGTGGGCAGTACGATTGATGTTGAACAACGCGTGATTGCAGCCTTGCCCGCAGTGCCAGTTCAGCATCTGATTCAGGTGCCGACAGCGATTCCGGTGCGTTCTGGTGTGAGCTATTTTGAGATAGAACCGAATAATGAATTGTATCAGCGCATGCTTGATTCTGAGACCATTTGTGTCTATATCCCGAGTGGGTTCCAGGACATTTCAATTGAGTTGATTGCTGTAGTAAATGGATAAAAACAATGAATAGTCTAAATAATGCCCCTTCACTATTTGACGATGGACAAATTGGCATCGGTTTCCAGGCTCGAACAAATACAGATACACCTCTATACTCCGCGACTGCCAGTCTGGTCGATCTGTTACATGATGGCTTCTATGTGGTGTTTCTGATTCGCAATCAGTATGTACCTGCCGATCTGGAATCCTTCCGCCAGAAAGTACTGGATATGCTGTCACGTTTTGAGACTCAGGCGAGAAAACTGCAATTTCCTGTTGAAGATATTCATGATGCAAAATATGCCTATTGTGCATTACTCGATGAAACTATCGTGACCCAGCAAGCCCCACATTTTTTTGATCTGCAAAATTTCTGGATGATGAGTCCACTCCAACTGAGTCTGTTTGGATCACAACTGGCGGGTTATCGTTTCTTTGAACACATGGAAGAAATCCGCAATAAAGATAAAGAACGCCTCGCCGTTCTTGAGGTCTATCATTACTGTTTATTGTTAGGCTTTCATGGAAAATACCGGATTGAATCAATGAGCCAGCTCAATAGTCTGATTAGTCGGGTTGGTGATCAAATTGATTATCTCAAAGGGAAAAAAGCCTTTTCTCCTTTTGCTGCTATTCCGGATCAGATTAAACACATCATTCATCGCGAATTACCATTTTTCTGGATTTTGATTTTCTGGTTGCTGTTTGCGTTAGCAAGCTTTGTAGGTTTGCACTATGTATTATCCAAAGACCGTAATGCAGCATTTTCCCAATATCAAAATGTGATTAGTGTTCCTGTAGAACAGGCCTATATCACCATCCATTTACCATAAATATTAGTGACTATGGCATATCAAAATAATAAACATATTCGTATTTTACAGTCTGTAAAGTCTCTGTCTTATTCTCCTCACTTTTACTTATTGAGCGGATTTATACTTGGAGTGTTATCAGTAGGCTCAGTTTTACTCGGCTATCACTATTATCAGAATCATAAAGCAAGCACTGCTGCACAGTTGACAGCAGCAAACGATCAAGGAGCAGATTCAAGCCATACTGTAGCAGGTGAGCAGCTTATTCAAAAAGCTGGTGCACCGTCGGATCAGGAAAATATCCAAAATCTGGAAGATGGTTTTGATCAAAATATTGACAACATGTTTAAGGTAGCAAAGCCAGCAAGTGCAAACGAGCCTGCAAATACTGGATCACCTTTTGACTCTGCATTTGCTATTCAAGAGCAAAAGCCTTTACCTCAGGCCAATGGTAAAATTAAACCGCTTAAATCCCAACCACAAACTATTCCATCTTCTGTTGCACCATCTAAAGAAATCCAACAATCTGAAAAAAATCCTGTAAATGTAAGGCTTGTTACTCAACCCACAAAACCAAAACAATTAGAAAAAACTGTTGAGCTAAAAACAGCAAGTACGTCTACTCAGGAACAGTCACCTGCGAAGACTCCAAAAGAAAATCCTGAAGTCGCACAGTCATAAAGCATGATCTACCTCATATTATCCAGTTTTATTTTACTTAGCCTCGGCATGTTAGTGCTGGTTTCTTATGATTTCAGAATCCGTTTGATAAGCTTATTCACGCAAATTTTACCCTATGGCAAGAACCGTATTTTGGCTGTCAAACAGCTGGCTTGGGAATTTAATCAGGCAGCTTCGTCAGCGAAAATCCAGTCACATTGGCATATTCAGCAATGGTGGATTTTACTGGCCGCATTGGCATTATTCAGCAGCATCGTCATTTTTAGCTTAACCCGTCCGATTACTGCCAGTACTTTTGAAGCCAATTATCTCCGCGAAGTCGATCCGCAAATCTATAGCTTACTGGATGGTCAGGTGCTCGCACCTCCTCCAGAAGTAGATGAACATCTGATTGAAACAGCCTTGCAGGAAGAAGCAAATTACTATGCCAACGTCGTTTCTGCGCAAGTGATTACTCCTTCACCCAATCCTGCTCGAAATGTACATCTGCCAAACAGTCATCATCATAACGATCTCAATACAGCCAACCGGAAATGGGACAAAATTAATCCACGTTATAAACAGCGTTTGTTGATGGTATTTAAAATTATGCGTGAACAGCATGGCTATGAACTGGTTTTATTAGAAGGTTATCGTAGTCCAGAGCGCCAAAATTCACTTTCAGCGAATCCAAATACCACACGCGCCAAAGGCTATCAAAGTTATCATCAGTTTGGTCTGGCCGCGGATGTTGCCTTTAAACGGAATGGCAAAGTCGTGATCAGCGAACGGGATCCATGGGCGATGCGTGGTTATGAACTGTATGGCCAAGTGGCAGAATCTGTCGGACTCACCTGGGGCGGTCGCTGGAAATCAATCAAGGATTATGGTCATACTGAATATCGTATGCCGGGTCTGAAAAAAACTGCTGAAATGGCGGCCCAGCTGATTAATGAAGGTCAGCTACAAGCAGCTGCATACTGATCTTCAAGTTCTAACAGATTTTATTGGTTTTCATCCAGAAAGGCTTGCATGTGTTCCAGCACCTGCGCAGGCTTTTCACCATGCAGCCAATGACCTGCACCTTCAATGAGTTCAACATTGGCATGCGTAAATTGACGTTCAATCGCAGCGAACTGCTCGGGTTTGGAAATATAAAATGAGTTACCGCCTCTTAAGAAAAGTGCTGGTATATCAACTGGTGCAAGATCTTCCCAATATAGAATATCCTGATAATGGTTATATAATGCCTGCACATTAAACAGCCACTGCCCTTTATTAAAGGATTTCAGCAGGAATTGAATCACCATTTCTTCTTGCAGATATTCACGCATGATTTTTGTCGCGTCCAAACGTGAACTCACATTGGCACGCGCTACAGCAAATAAAGCTTCAAAAATTTTTGCATGATGATTTTCATGATATTGAATTGGAGTTATATCAAGAACTACAAGCTGCTCTACCCGATCTCGTGCAATATCGGCCAGCTTCATGGCAACTTTTCCGCCCATAGAATGCCCCACCACAACAAATTTTGTGATGTTGAGACTATCCAGGGTTTCAAGTACATCTTCTGACATGAGATGGTAATCATGTTGATCCGTATGTCCCGATAAACCGTGATTGCGTAAATCTAACTGAATGACTGTACGTTGACTTGCAAAATGTCGCGCCAGCATTCCTAAATTACTCAAGCTGCCGAATAAACCATGAATGAAGACTATTGGTACAAGTATTGAGTCATCATGAGTGGTGATTTGGTAGTTGAGGATCATTTGATAATTCCGTGATTTCATAGTTTAGTTGTTGATATTGGAATTTTATTGGAAATTAATCAATTGCCAATTCTTAAAATTATAAACTTTGCTTAGGCTATTTATTAGATATAAAGTTTTGCTTAGGCTATTTGTCAAATGTATTTTTAAAGTTTGCTGAAGGTGCTGTTTGAATCCTCAAGCTTTGGATAAATCATCAGGAAATAGGCTTAATAAATTAAGCTGAATGAGTACGAGCTATAAATGGATATGATTGAAGGCTAATTTTGGAAATATAGTCTTAATTTTTCAGTAAGACATCAATGGACTTAAAACTATCTCTTCCCTTTTATGATTATATTTACCAGATAAAATTGCTTAGGCTATTTTTTTTAATGATAAAGATTGAGAAGGTTAAGGCGATCTCTTCCACCGATTTTTAATATTTAATAATTTTAACTAATAATTCATTTTTATTGTTATTTCCCCCGTGAAAATTCGCATTAATCTTATTTTTATGTAGTTTTAATAAATTAAATATCATAAAATTAACCTAAATCAAAGGCTTTGATTTATCTTCTTTAGCGGATTGCTCTGCCCTGCTCTTACAAAAAACACCTGTAGTCATGCCAGAGTTATTCATGCTCTGGTTTTGACGATCCAGATAATTTTGCGCCACCATCGCCATCATGGAAGCCATATTCAACTGACTATTTTCCTGAGAAGCTTGCAAAATATTCTGATAAGCCTGAATGCGATTACATAATGCTTGACGTTCGGTACTGATACTCGGCTTGTATGTTGCTGTATGCGGTTCATCCAGAATGGCTTTGCTTTCATTGACCACACGCGTTTGCTCAGCAATATATTGATCAAATTGCTCCTGGGTCATCGTCTCGGCTACGGCGTAATTCGTGATGAGTACACCGTTGAGTCCCAGCAAGATAGCAAAAGCTAAGCGGTTCATTCCTGACCTTCTTTCCATACATCTTCATAATCATCAGCATCAATCATGAAACGAAAGCCTTGATCCAGGGCCAGATAAGGAAGAACTTCTGGGGCAATATCCTGTAATTCACGTACAGCCATAATTTCAAAGTCAGCATCGCTGGATACTTGTTCACCACCATAGATATACCAGCTCACTTTTGTTGCTGTATCTACTGCCTTGCGAATACCAACAATTGGATCCTGATTCAGGGTATGGACTGCCACGGCAATAACGTCATCCCCACTCACCTCTACATAGGCAGAACCGACTTCTTCGCATAACAATTTCTGTTCAGCGATTAGCTCTTGAAGCGGTGAAAGTTTCTGGGTGTTCTTTGACATGGCGCCATTTCTCTTAGATTTAATGCGCTCTAAGTGTAGCTTAGTTTTTATGATTCTGAATATGCTTTTATCGCCTATTGCATGGCATCTGCCTATAAAAATTTAGACAGATGCCGGTTTTTTCAAATTATTGGAATACTTTGAAACGGTCTTGATCCGGCATAAAGTCTTTGGCACGTGCTTCACCTTCAACTGAACCAAACACCAGCTGTGCTCTCAGTTTCCAGTTTGCTGGAACGTCCCATTCTGCATGAACTTTTTCATCTACGATCGGGTTGTAATGCTGTAGAGATGCACCCAAGCCTTCAGTATGCAGTGCTGTCCAGGTCGCAAATTGCGCGATCGCAGTAGAATGTTCTGCCCAGATCGGGAAGTTATCTGCATAAGATGGGAACTGATCTTGTAGGCCTTTCACGACATCTAGGTCTTCAAAAAATAAAACCGTACCTAAGCCTGCCGCAAAGGTTCCCATTTTCGCTGCGGTTTTTGCAGCACTTTCTTCATCTTTGGCATAACTTTTTAATTTTTCTGCGACAAAGCCCCAGAATTTCTCATGTTCACCATTAAACAGAATCACGGCACGGGAAGATTGTGAGTTAAATGATGAGGGACTTTGTTTAATAGCGTTTTGAATCAAATCAGTTAAAAATTCAGGAGATTGTGTGACATTCTTGCCAATCGCGTAGATCGTACGGCGTTTTGTAATTAAATCTAAAAACTGATTCGACATTATTGAAAATCCTTTGATATATCTTCGGAAAAACTGGAACCTTCACTTATTTTTATGAAGGAAATCTAATAAATAAGAATTCTATAATTCATTTACTCATTAGTACTTATAGCTTAAGAAAATATGCTTAGAATAGCTATATTATTAAAGTAATATCCTTATATATTCTCATGATAAAGAATGGCTTATTAATTTATTTTTTATCAAAAGATAAAATAAATGCCCTTTTATGAACCAATTTCTGTTTTAAAATAAGTCATCATGTTCAATGATGCAGCAGAATTTTTTTGAATGAAAAATAGAAAGAGTTGCTTAGGCTATTTGTGAGAATTGAACTCATCAAATAGTTTTTTGGAACCTATTAAAATTCATCCCCCAAATATGGAGGATGATATTAAATTAATCAGTTTAAATTTACTTAGAATTTGGCATTAAGGACTTGAGCAGAGACTTTATTTTTCCAAAGTTCACGTAATACTGGCAGATAAAACTTCTCGCCCAGATCAACCAGTTCAGCATCAATCAGACCATGGATATCATGCATAAATAGATAATCCAGCTCTACAGTCGTGAGCTTCATATGCTTTTTTTGATATTCCTTACGCTTCTGCTGTGCCTGTTTAATGAGCTGATCTGCAAAGGCTTTATCTTTGAACTGGGTAATCGCATTTAAACGCAGTTCAATAATCCCCCAACCAGCTAAAAACATCTGGAAAATTTCAAAATCATTGGTCGTTGATTCCCATGACATTTCATCCAGATTTTCATTATCGGGAAGTACAGGTAAAAGAAGTTCCATAATACTTGGAAAAATCTTTTTAAAATTCAAAATAAATTTAACAGGATGCTCACCTGGATAATCCTTGAATTGCACCTTTCTTTGAACATCTGTTAAATAAATATCAAGCATAAAACAATCATCAGTGGTTAATCTCATCTAGTGCTATTGTACGCAACTCTGCCTGAGATAAAAACCATTGCTGACTATTCCATGATAAAACAGGCTTAAAGATTAAAAATAAAAGCGTTACAAGCTTTATTTCGCATTCGCTGAAACCATTTTCTCAGGACGGACGACTTCATCAAACTGTTCAGCTGTGACTAAACCAAGTTCTACCGCAACCTGTTTTAGAGTTTTACCTTCTTTATAAGCAGTCTTGGCAACTTTGGCTGCATTCTCATAACCAATCACCGGGTTCAATGCAGTGACTAGCATTAATGAATCATGTAAGAAGTGCTCAATCTTGTCACGGTTCGGCTCAATACCAACGGCGCAGTGATCATTGAAACTATTACAGGCATCACCGAGCAGCTGAATGGATTGCAACAAGTTATACGCGATTACAGGCATAAATACATTCAGCTCGAAATTTCCAGATACACCTGCCACATTAATGGTGGTGTCATTTCCAAGCACTTGCGCCACAACCATGGTCATCGCTTCGCTTTGAGTCGGATTGACCTTACCCGGCATGATGCTTGAGCCGGGTTCATTTTCAGGAATACGGAGTTCCCCAAAGCCGCAACGTGGCCCACTGGCCAACCAGCGAATGTCATTAGCGATTTTATTCAGACTCGCCGCTAAAGTTTTTAATGCACCGGAAGCAAAGACTGCCGCATCACGACCTGCCAAAGCTTCAAATTTGTTTGGTGCAGTGACAAATGGTAGTCCAGTCAGTTTTGCCAGAGTTTGTGCTGCTTTTACTGCATAGTCAGGATGGGCATTCAAGCCTGTACCTACTGCTGTCCCCCCTAAAGGCAATTCATATAAACCATGCAGTGCCTGTTCCAGACGCAATAAACCGTGATCTAGCTGAGACACATAACCACTAAATTCCTGACCCAGTGTCAACGGCGTAGCATCCTGTAAGTGAGTACGGCCAATTTTGACGATGTCTGAGAATTCCTGAGATTTGGCATGCAAGGTATCACGCAATTTTTTTACTGCTGGAATCAGTAATTCATTAATTTGCAGACTTGCAGCAACATGAATTGCTGTTGGGAAAGAGTCATTCGTTGATTGAGCACGATTAACATGATCATTCGGATGAACCGGTTTTTGAGAACCTAAAGGATTTCCCAGATTCTGGTTAGCGATATTGGCAATCACTTCATTACAGTTCATATTGCTCTGCGTACCAGAACCTGTCTGCCACACCACTAACGGAAATTGACTATCCCATTGCCCTGCAATCACTTCTTCTGCTGCTGAAACAATATAACCTGAAAGTTCATGCGGAATCTGATTTAATTCGGCATTCGTCAAGGCTGCCGCCTTTTTAACCAGACCCATGGCACGAATCATAGGCCGTGGCAGACGTTCATTACCAATTTTAAAGTTCTGCAAACTACGCTGAGTTTGTGCTCCCCACAGTGCTTCACTGGGTACAGCAACTTCGCCCATGGTGTCATGTTCAATACGTGTTTGCATATTTAACCTCTTTATAAAGTTTTAATATTTCCTTGTTCCATCTTAGGCAAAATAGAACAGCATGTAAATGATAATTATTATCAATAATTGGGATAGCGTTAATCGGTATTATTACCCACGTAACGTGTTCTGATAAAAACGCCACTCGTCTTCAAGCATTTGCCGAATCGAACGCTGAGGCTGCCAGTTTAAAGTCTTCCTGGCCTTTTCCGCCTTAGAGCCAACCTGATCTAGTTCCGGATTAGTGTAATATAGCGCCTCTTCCGTCTTGATATGGATTTGCGTCACTTCACCAATTTCATCGAGCAATTTCTGAATCGAAATCAATTCACCCGCTATATCAAAGGCTTCACAGGCAAAACTTTGTGTACTGAGCCATTGCAGACTCTTAATGACTGCATCACAACAATCTAATACATGCAAAAAACTGCGTTCTACAGTTTTATCTTCAGTATTGGCCTGTTTTCGCAGTTCAATACTTTCCCGCTGTAAGGCCCCAACCTGCATGGCCAAAGGCACGATATTTTTTGGTAGCGGCGGTACCACTTCACCCAGTACCCCATGTTCAAAGGCACCCGAAATATTGCATAGTCTGAGAATCGCAATTTTCCATTCATTATCAGTACGTGCAGTATCACGGATAATTTCTTCTACCATCTGTTGAGACTTGATATAAGGGTTTGGATAACTGAAATTAAATGGTGTTTCTTCAGTCAGATCAGAACTGGATTGCCCATAGACAGCAAGGCTGGACAAATGCACAAGATTACGAACACCCGTCCGTTGCATGGCACGTAAGAGACTCATAATACAACTGACATTATCATTGTAATATTCCAGCGGTTTTAGTACCGATTCTTCTAATGATTTAAAGCTTGCAGTATGTACCACGGCGTCAATGGAATTCTGTTCAAAGACCTTGTTTAAAGCAGGCGTATTGCGGATATCAATTTTAACAAAAGGCACATACATGCCGGAAATGAATTCAAGACGCTCTAGCGTCTGCAGACTAGCATTGGCCAGATTATCGACCACAATGACCTGTTGCCCTTGTGCGAGCAGACTTAAAGCAATATGAGAGCCTATAAAGCCTAAACCACCGGTCACTAAAATCATTGTATACTACCTTTTTATTATGTAGCCCAGATCAACTGCTTAGGTTGATCAAGCCTGTAGTGAATTTCATGAGCACCTTAATTCTTATTACCTCCGCCCCGACGTCGATACATGCTTGGCATGCCTTGGGAATTGCCAAAGCATTACAGCAAAAACAGGAAGACTTTCGGGTTTTCTTTTACCAAGACGGTGTGTCTGTTGCTAATGCTCTGCAATGGGTACCGGATGACCAGCGTCACCTGACCCGTGAGTGGCAGTCCTTGCAAATACGTCTGCCCGTGTGTGTAAGTGCGGCGTTAGCGCGTGGTATTACAGATCAGGAGAATGCTCAACGTCACAATATTCAACAACATAATCTTGCAGATCAGTTTGAATTAGTCGGATTAGGCGAACTCGCTGATGCTGTTCAGTCTGCACATCGTCTGCTTCAATTCTAATCGGTCTATTTTTTGGGATATGTTGCTTTTAAAAGGTATATTGTGTGAAATCTGTACTCGTTATATTAACTCAATCGAATCTGAATTCCTTGCAGGTTCATGAAAGTCTTTCTGCGACCATGGTACTCGCGACCTTTGGCTCAGATGTAAAAGTCTTATTAAAAGATGCAGCTTTAAGCTTATTACGTTCAGATCTGCAATTTGAACAGCTTAAACATGCGTTCAAGATTGCTTCCAACATGGTCGATAGTTTTGAATTTTATGATCTGACCCCAATTCTGGTAGAAAGTAAAAATCAAAACTCGTCTTTTATACAAAATACTGAGCAAGAAATTGAATTTGTCGAGTTAAATCCTGCCTTTATTCAAGGCTTTGACCATGTATTGTATTGGTAAGGTTGCTCACCATGTCTGATAAAACTCTTTATATGATTCAAGCCAGCCATACGGCTACAGCACAGATTATCGAACAACTGTCCCAACTCTATAGCGAAAATGATCAGGTAATTCTGATGGGCGATGCAGTCTTGTCAGTTGAGCATCCATTTATTCAGCAGCTGAAAGAGATTTATATTCTGGAAAATGAGGCTGAATTATTGTCTCAACCAGAAGTAAAAAATTTGAAAATTATTAACTATGCCGAATTTGCAGAACTATGCCTGGGCTTTAGTCGCTGTATTTCTATGAAGTAACACATACGGATCTATCATGAATTTAGAGTTAGACCAAGATGGTCATTTAGTTAACTATACCATCTGGAATGAAGACGTCGCACAGGTGCTTGCCGAGAGCTTAGAGTTAAAACTGACCCCTTGGCATTTTAAAGTCTTACAGGCTGTACGTCAGTTTTATCAACAGTTTGGTCATTCTCCAGCGACACGTCCTCTCATCAAATTCCTGATGAAAACTGTAGGGCCTGAAATCAACAATGCTGTACTTCAGGAAAAATTTAATACAGGCTTGGTAGCACGCCACCTTAGCCGTTTGGCAGGCATTCCCAAACCGGCAAATTGCCTTTAAGCAGATATATAATCACTACTCATGCAAGTTTAAAAACGATACAGTCTACTTAACTTGCATGAGATGGTTTTTATACCCTGTAGCTGCGAGTATAAAGTTTGCAATCATGCAGACCTTCATCTCTCAGCTTAATTCTGAAGACCACATTAATACATCAAACTGATATTATTCGCCTCTAGATCATACCGTACTTAAACTTATCTCATCAGAAATTATATCTGTTTCATAATAAGAATAACGCGTCTTCAGTTTTGCCGATGCTCGTGTCAGTTCATGTTGGTACTCAGGCAAGAATGTCTGTAGCAAATTAATATTGGCAAGTGCCTCCTCCTGTTTAAGCGCCTTATTTTCCAATAATGTTTGTTGCCTGTTTAGAAATATTCTCAGCTGCAAATATTCAGGCTTATGTCCATCCTGCATTGCAAATAGCATACTGGCAAAATCTGAAACAAACTGAGCGCGCTGTTGGTTCAAAGGCTGAGATTGATTCCGCACCACTCCCCGACGCTGCACAGCCTGATTCAAACTTTCTGCCTGACGGTCTAGAAGCGGCGTATGGGTATTCATCCCATAAAATGCTAAACTGCTGGTGCGGTTCAATCCCAATTCTTCCCGATGGATTTCATTATGGACCTGATAACCAATCAACCATAAGATTAAAAATAGAGCTACAGTACTAAGCAGGTAAACGCCTTTTTCATTCATATGCCACCTCCCGGTTAAAACCGTGCAGAAGTGATTCCCCAAATGACAAAAATAGACAAGCAGCGTTAAGCCAAATAACGATATTCATGAGCAATGCTCCAATTTATTTTTCTTTTAATTTCTTATTGTTGTAAGCAACCCATGGTTGCTTTTGCATTAAAACAATATACAAATGCAAAAAAAATGTGTAGCGTTTTCCGACCAAAAGAAAACCCGAATTTTACTCTCCGGGTTTAATTAAAATACTAATTAATGTCTTTTTAATACATTAAATTATTCATCAACTATATCAATAAAAGGTGCATTTAAAACCTTGGCTAAATCTGCTGGGTTTAGACCAATGTCCAAACCACGCTTGCCACCACTGACATAAATTTTATTCAGCCTTTCTGCTGATGCATCAATTACAGTTTTCAGGCGTTTCTTTTGTCCTACCGGGCTGATTCCACCCACCAGATATCCGGTTAATCGTTCTGCCTGTTTAGGATCTGCCATCTGCAATTTTTTACAACCGAATGCAGCAGCTACTTTTTTAAGATTAAGCTGATGATGAACAGGTAATACTGCCACAAAATATTGCTTTTCATCCGTGACTAATAGCGTTTTAAAAACCTCTTCAACAGCTAGGCCTAGTTTCTCTGCTGCTTCCAAACCAAAGCTTTTGGCATTGGCATCATGTTCATATTCGTGAATGCTATATTCGATTTTACTGGCTTTTAAAAGTTTACAAGCTGGAGTCATGATATTGACTATTTTGTTTTAGATAGCTGCATTATATAAAATTCGCACCTTTCGCGAACATGTCTAGACTATTTATAAACCATATTATTCGATAAAGTTTCTACAAAAAGCCTCATTGTAAGAGGGTGAGTGTCGTTGAGTTGCCCCCTATGACCATTCATCGACTTAATAGACGACCTTTTGCCAATTTAAATGCTTTATCTTTTGGCTGAATATTCAGCATTGAATACAATTCAATGAACATTTCAGTCAATCTCACTATTTTGCGATACAGGAATTAAAAATAGGGCGAATCAGTAAGTTTAACTCACTACCTGATTCCACTGTTAAGCTCAGGAGTTGCCTCTTTTTCTATGCATACTCACAACCCTAAGGGACCTTAAAATAATAGCTAACTGATAGATTTTTTAATTTAAAATAAATTAAATTCAATAACTTATTTAATAAAATCTCATATAATTAGAATTATTATATAAAAACCATTCATGGGCACTTTTTAAACAGACTTTTTTGTCACTAAAATTTAAGATGAATAAGCTTTAAACCTTAAATACTGCAAACATCTAGTAGGATCTGATCAAAAATAGTTGACTTCTTTATTATCTGTCGGCAATGTTATATAAACATTATTAACTGTTTTAGCCAATTAGGCTTACAATGTAAGAATCCGACATAACTCCCATAAATGTCATTTTTTAACATTGCCAATTCCTTGCAAAGTTCTCATTATATAGCCCACTATCAGGCAGGCAATTTCTACACCAATGCAGACAAAATTTTTATAAAATGTAGAATTTCATGCCATAATGAAGGAAGTTTGCTGACATCTTGCAAACTTCTTTTGAAACTTTTGAATTGGAGCAAGCTGAATGAGTTCGACCATTTTGGTCATTCATGGACCGAATCTTAATTTGCTGGGAAAGCGTGAACCAGAAGTATATGGTCACTTGACTCTTGATGACATCAATCAGCAGCTCAGCGCTCAGGCTAAAAATGCCACACTAGAATTAGACACTTTCCAAAGCAACTGGGAAGGTGCCATTGTCGACCGAATTCATCAAGCACAACAAGACGGCGTGCAATACATCATTATTAATCCTGCAGCTTTAACTCATACCTCTGTTGCAGTGCGTGATGCACTTCTTGGCGTTGCTATTCCATTTATTGAAGTCCATTTGTCTAACGTTCACGCACGTGAGGCATTTCGACATCATTCATATCTGTCCGATAAGGCGATCAGCGTGATCTGTGGTCTGGGTGCAAAAGGCTATGCCGCTGCCCTCGATTACATCATTGAAAAAATTCAATCTTCTAAGCAATCTTAATTAGGAATACTGTCTCATGGATATCCGTAAAATCAAGAAACTCATCGACCTGATGATTGAGTCTGACTTACAGGCGATCGAAGTTAAGGAAGGAGATCAATCCATTGCCCTGACTCGTCGCAATCCAGTGGTTGCAGCAGCTGTTCCTGCAATGCCTGCACCTGCAGCTGATGTACCTGCTGCAAAATCTCCACGTGGTGCTGTGGAAAAATCTCCGATGGTTGGTGTGTTCTATGCAGCACCAAGTCCAGGCGAAGCACCATTTGTGAAAGTGGGTCAAACTGTTTCTGCTGGTGAAACACTTGGTATTATTGAAGCCATGAAAATCATGAACCCGATTGAAGCAACTCAAAGCGGTGTGATTGAAGAAATTCTGGTGAAAAATGGTGAAGTGATTCAGTTCGGTCAGCCACTTTTCCGTTACCGCGCTTAATCACCTCGGGGATTCATAATAATGTTGCAAAAAGTTTTAATTGCAAACCGTGGTGAAATTGCCCTGCGCATCACCCGAGCTTGCAAAACTTTAGGAATTAAAACTGTCGGTGTCTATTCAGATGCTGACAAGGACTTGATGCATCTACGTTTCTGCGATGAAGCAGTATGTATCGGTCCTGGCGCAAGCAGTGACAGTTACCTAAATATTCCAGCAATTATCACAGCAGCTGAGATTACTGGTGCGGATGCGATCCACCCAGGTTATGGTTTCCTGTCTGAAAATGCTGAATTTGCTGAAATTGTTGAAAGTTCTGGCTTTATTTTTATTGGCCCACGTCCTGAACACATTCGCCTGATGGGTAATAAGGTTTCTGCCATTATTGCCATGAAAAAAGCCGGCGTACCAACAGTACCAGGCTGTGATCATGCAGTAACCATCCACAATGCCCTTGCTGAAGCCAAAGAAATCGGTTTCCCGCTGATCGTAAAAGCTGCTGCGGGTGGTGGCGGACGTGGTATGCGTATCGTTGAACGCGTGGATACCCTGCTCGAGTCTGTACAAGCGGCGCAACGTGATGCAGAAATGTGGTTCGGCGATGATACGGTTTATATGGAACGTTTCCTGCAAAAGCCGCGTCATGTTGAAGTACAGATCTTGGGCGATGGTAATGGCCATGCGATCCACTTGTATGACCGTGACTGTTCTTTACAGCGCCGTCACCAGAAAGTACTAGAAGAAGCTCCTGCACCAAATCTGCCTGAACAGGCACGTGCTGACATTCTGGAAGCTTGCGTGAATGCATGTAAGTTAATGCAATACCGCGGTGCGGGTACATTTGAATTCCTATTTGAAGACGGCGAATTCTTCTTTATTGAAATGAATACCCGTGTTCAGGTAGAACATCCTGTCACTGAGATGGTGACTGGTGTTGACATCATTGAACAACAGCTTCGTGTTGCTGCCGGTCTGGGTCTAGATATTCAGCAAGAAGATGTCGTTGTTAAAGGTCATGCGATCGAATGCCGTATTAATGCGGAAGATCCATCTACCTTTATGCCGTCTCCGGGCATGATTGAGACATTTTACACCCCAGGTGGCGCAGGTATCCGTCTAGATTCGCATATCTACCCAGGTTATAGTATTCCACCGTATTATGACTCGATGATTGCCAAGCTGATTGCACATGGTAAAGATCGTGAAACAGCCATTGCCCGTATGAAGCAGGCGCTTGATGAAATGATTCTGACTGGCATCAAGACCAATATTCCACTGCATAAAGATCTGATCCTTCAGGATGAGAACTTCTGTGAGCAGGCAATGGATATTCACTATCTCGAAAAACATCTGCTTAAACAACTTGAAGGTGCTGAAGAAAAGGCTTAATCCTCTTTCAGTACCCTTAATAAAAAACCGCTGATCATTCAGCGGTTTTTTATTATCTGTAACCTTAAGGAAGAATACGTCTTAAAGTTGCAAAACACTGCTCTGCCTTTTCAGTGGCACAGAAATTAATCGTATGTGGATTCTGCCATTTCACAAAATACTGTGAGACTTCACCAGACTGATCTTCTTGATTGCCAGAACAGTCTTTCTGGTTATTGTCATATTTCACCTGAAGAATTAAGGCCGGAACCTGAGCGGTGGTATCTTGCGGTAACTGATAGTCATAGATGCCTGATGACCATTCATCACCACTTTTAATAATCACATTGTTATCACTTTTAAAATTATAATATTCAACACACTTGCGGTTAGTCGGGATTTCCATTCCCCATAAGCCCATGATTTCAGGACGTGTTACGATACGGAAGGTATTGGCAACAGCTGAAGCTTGTGCTGCTGTTTGGGTATTTTTATTTATATCTGCAGCCATCGCCCAGGTGGTTAAGGTAAGCAGCATAAGGCTTAGACATGTTTTTTTCATATTAAAAATAGTATTCCTTGGATTGTCCCTAACTTAGCATATTTTTGACAGTGGGGAGTATGGCGAAAAATCATTTCATCTACTTAAATAAAAATACCAGCTAGATACATAATAGCCATTTCTTTTCCACATTATTTTGTTTATATTTTGTACTTATGCGATTTTAAGTATTGATTAAATTACAAACAATCAAAAACAAAAAGAAAGATCTCAAAGCTTATTTAACTAAAAAAACAGCATGTGATTTTTCATTGTAAATATACTAAGGTAGCTTCATTTTGCGATTTGCTGATTTTAAAGAAAAACAACTGGATCCGGATAGCTCTGCATATCTCATTATTGCGCTGTTAATTCTTATCTGTAGCTTTATTGGCATTGCAACGCGACCAACCGGCTATTTAGCATTTTTATGGCCAGCCAATGCAGCCCTACTCGCCTTCTTTTTACGCTTTCCACAGCTCAACAATAAAGGTGGCTGGCTAGGTGCGTTCAGTGCTTATATGTTTGCAGACCTGCTCACAGGTGACTTTTTTCTACAAAGCTTTTTTCTGACACTTTCAAATCTGTTAAGTACTATCGTTTCGCTATTCTGTATTCGCTATTTCAAGATTAATTATAAGTATTACAACAGCGGGTTTACCTTTATTCATCTGTTCGGTATTTGTGCCTTCGCAGGATGTCTGGCCAGCGCAGCATTTGCAGTGATGACTCTGGTGAATATTCCCGGTTCCTTTATCACCCCGGAAAACATGAAAATTGACTTTTTCCTGTGGTGGACTGGGGAAATGGTTAACTATATTATCATCCTCCCTTTGGTACTGGCATTCCCTACTGCCAAGCAAATTCGTTATTTTGCGAAAAATCGCAGGAAAAAATCTTATTCTTTCAGTTATTTTTTTCCGATGATCACTGTCGCAGTGTGTGTGGTCTTAACTCATATTTTTGCCGGACCTGGCGCATTAATCTATCCTCTGGCTGCTTTAATCTGGGCAGCACTCACTTATCGTATTTTTACAATCTCGATTATTAATACACTGGTTCTGATCACCACTTACAGTAGCCTGACACAGATCTATCTGGCTGATCAAATCCTGGCAGATTCTACGACTTTTGTGTCCTTACGCATCGGCCTGTTTATGCTGGCACTGGCACCACTGATTCTGTGCATTATCAGCCAAAACCGGAATGAGTTGTATAAGCATGTGCTTTATCTCGCCAATTATGACAGTTTAACCCGTACCATGAACCGCCATTACTTCTTTAAAGAAGGTGAAAGTTTACTAAAACAGTCTAGAAAATTGTCGTTCTCTCTTATTATGCTGGATATTGATTACTTTAAACGCTTAAATGATCAATACGGCCATCATGTTGGTGATGCAGTTTTACAGCAATTCTCTGAGCTGGTGCGCACCAATCTGCGTAGCTGCGATCTGTTTGCCCGGATTGGTGGTGAAGAGTTTGTCGTCTTAATGTGGGATATAGAGCACGATGAAGCGCATTGGGTGGCTGAACGTATCCGTGAGCTGGTGCAGCAAACACCGATTTATCTGGAACATGGCAAATCGGTGCATATCACGGTAAGTTTGGGTATTACCCATCAGGAAGCACCACAGCAGACCGAACTGCAGGATCTGATCAATATTGCAGATCAGGCGCTTTATCAGGCCAAGCATATGGGTCGTAATCAGGTCGTACTTGCATCTTAAAATTTTTAACTTTTATTTATTCAAACAGGGAATGTCATGAATTATCAGGAATATCTTAGCTATGATGGTCTGGGACTGGCCGAGCTGGTCGCAAAAAAAGAAATCCATGCTTCAGAGTTACTGAATATTGCTTTAGAACGCAGTAATCAGGTCAATCCTGAATTAAATGCCATCGTTATCCCGATGCATGATTATGCCTTAAAACGTACTGAGGCAAATTTATCAGGTCCTTTTGCCGGTGTGCCTTTCTTGGTTAAAGATCTGTTTCAGGAATATGCCGGTTATCCGACTTCTTATGGCTGTACTGGCTTTAAACGTATTGGCTATATTCCGGATACCAATGCGGAAATTGTGAATCGCTGGGAAAAGTCCGGCATTGTAACTTTTGGCCGCACCAATACACCTGAATTTGGAATCAAAGGCATTACCGAGCCAGATGCCTGGGGTAGCTGTAAAAACCCTTGGAACTTAGTCCATAATAGTGGCGGCTCATCAGGTGGTTCTGCTTCTGCTGTTGCCGGGGGGATCGTGCCGATTGCGGGTGCGGGTGATGGCGGTGGTTCGATTCGAATTCCTGCTTCTTATTGCGGCCTGTTTGGTTTGAAACCAAGTCGGGGGCGTACCCCTTGGGGACCACAAATGAGTGAAGCCATGCATGGGGCAGCGATTCAGCACGTTCTGACCAAAACCGTTCGTGACAGCGCTGCGATGCTGGATGCTACGCATGGTGAAGATCATCATTCCATGTTCAAGATCGAACGACCACATACGCATTATCTGGAGATTATTCAGCAACCACCGAAAAAACTGAAAATTGCATTCAATACCAAATCTCCTATTGGCACCAAAATCTCCAAAGATGCAGTTCAGGCCATCGACCAGACAGTGAAACTTTTGGAATCATTAGGACATGAGGTAATTGAAGATCATCCAGCGATTGACGGGATGCAATTGGCTAAGGATTTTATTACCACCTGGTTCAGTCAGTTCTCTTATATGCTTGAGGAAATCCGTAGGCAATATCCGTCTAAATCAACTGATTTTGAGCTAGATTCTCTGGTGTTATGTGCTTTTGGTGCCAAGACCACGGCGATTGAATACATCCAGAATCTGAACAACTGGGGTGTCTATGTTTCCCAGATGAATCATTTCTTTGATTGCTATGATTTATACCTGACACCAGCAACGGCATCGGTGGCTCCACGCAATGGTGAAGTAAAAACACCCGCTTGGCAAAAACCGATTATGAAAGCATTACTGGGTATGGGAAAGGCACATCTATTGGCGCAGGGTAAACTGGTTGATCAGATCGTCAAGGAAAACCTGAAATGGGTGCCATTTACCCAGTTATCCAATATCACTGGCCTACCCGCCATGTCAGTACCACTATACTGGAATGAGCAGAATCTACCATTAGGATCTCAATTTATCGCGCCGTTTGCTCGTGAAGATCTGTTATTACAACTGGCTGCGCAACTAGAAGAAGCACAACCATGGTTTGATCGTTATAAAGATATTCAGATCTAATAATTCAAGAATCATTACTTCAGGTGGACTTTGTGGGTTCCACCTGATTGGGCAAACCAGATAAAAATAGTAAACCCATTAGCGTAGCCGCGGCGGCATATATAAAGATAGTCGTACCGCCAAATTGGTCCCAGTAATGACCAGCAAGAATACTGCCACTAGCGACGCCAATCCCCCACATGGTGCTATAGAGTGCTTGACCTCGTCCCTGCTGTCCTGCCGAGAAATTCTGGAAAATCACCCGCATCGCAATCATATGAAACAGGCCAAAACTAAAAGCATGAATACTTTGTGCCATAAACTGTACTATGAATAGCGAAGGCAGCAGACCTACAATCAGCCAACGCAATCCTGTCAGCAATAAACAAATTATTACCAGTGTTCGCCACGACCAGCGATTAAAAAATAAAGTCGCATAAGCAAACATGATAATTTCCGCAATCACACCAACCGACCATAGCAGTCCAATCTGACTGGTACTATATCCATGCTGACTGAGAAAGTTGCTATAGAAGCTATAAAATGGCGCATGGGAAAACAGCATAATCAGCTCAATAATGAGAAAGCTGTAAACCACTGGACGTTTCAAGATTGGCCATAACGGTTCAAGCTGTTTTTGTGCGGATGGCGCCGTCGAAGGTTCCTTAATGCTAAAGGACCAGATAAAAGCAAGAAATGAAATACACAGTAATAATACTGGCAGCATACTGACCGGGATAATTTCAAATATTGCTCCAACAGCAAAAACACCAACAATAAAACCCACCGATCCCCATTTACGCACTTTGCCATATAGCTCGGCACGTTTTTCTCCGAGCCAGAAAAGCGTCACACCTTCAAATTGCGCCAGAATCGCATTTTGGAAAAAGCTAAAAATTAGCATCAGCAATGCCACAGACTGAAAGCTGTTTGGAACGATAAAAATCATGAACCAGATACAGGCTTCCATCCAAGTAGCAATGCGCACCAGCAGCATGCGTTTGCCAGATTTGTCAGCAATCCAGCCCCAAATGAGGGGTGCAAAAAAGCGAGTGACAATGGCAATTGAAGATAGAATCCCGATCTCTGAATAACTGAAACCTTGATCTTCAAGATACAAACTCCAGAATGGCATGAATGCGCCTACAATGGCGTAATAACAGAAATAGAATCCGCCAAGTCGCGACTGGATGGGAAGATTGAGCATTAAAATAGGCTTACCTAATGATTTATAAACTTAAAAGATTTAAGAATGAATCACATTGTATTCGTTTGTCTTCATCTCGACTCAACAATCTATAAAGTTTATTTTTTGTAAATTTTACGAAATTACTTTTCCAAAATTTTATCCAATTTTTTGTTAATTAAATCATTGTCATACCTCAAATAATGTCAGAAGCTTCTAATTATCAATAAGAATATTCATCCTATTTCATTAACATTTGATCCTTGGTATATTTTTATGAGCTTTTGGTTCATTACAGCTTTATATTAACAAGTACCCAAAAAATAACACATCATAAAAAACCTCCCAAAGGAGGTTTAATTACAAAGTATGGGCCAATACGTAGATGACTGTACTAATAATTACGATAGCCAATAAAGTTATCAATATTTCAAGCTTAGTCATTAAAGTGCACTCTGACTTCTTGTTGCTTATATTGTAGCTTATCTTAACATTCAATCCTAAATATAAAGGGTTACTAGAAATTTTAAAATATTTGCACTTTATTAATTCAGATTAAATCTAATGAATCCAGTTAATTATATTTTCTATCATTAAATCGACAGACGGCTTACTTCCAATATGCATCTTTAAAAATTTGACTTTCATTATTCACCATGATCATTTTCATCAAAATCATTGAACCATGTACAAAGCTTTATCATTATGAATTTCTATTGAATATTTAATGATATTTTTTTAGCTTCTAATAGACCAGCCCTGACTTCACCTTAAGAAACAGGGTAACTTTATATCCAAATGTATCTAGCCCTACTGTACTAAACCTATTTAATTTCTTTCAAGCAATCGCGACATAACTTAATTTCTTCGCTATCAGCCGTACATTCAAACTCAATCGTACTATGTAGGCCAAATAAGCAAAGCACAAACTGGAACATATCGATCTCCTTGCTTTAGTGCTTCCCTATTCAAAATATAAGGGGGGGGAATGATCACTAGAATTTAAAAATCTTATCTAACTATAGAGAATTAATAGAAAATTAAACCAATCAATCCCTAATTACCATTTTATAGTCCTTAGCCAAATATTTTCTCTTTAAACTATTTAAGGATAACTTATGAATAGATTCATGTAAGTATAGGAAATATATATTAATAGTTCTTACCCGTTAGTTTTATGTTTCTTTAAGTACTTGTTAAACTAGTTGAGGACTTCTCATAAATATATAAATTACCTAGAAAGCTACTAATTGCAAAATCAACAAATACTCAGCCTAGTCGTTTCTTCAGTTAAACAAGGCCAAGGATTAATTTAGCCAATATTTGCATTTGATTGTTATTTTTCCTTTCTAAATAGTCGAAGACCTCACTCATTTGTGAGGTCTTTTATTAATTTATTCAGGGGTATTTGATGCCTTAGATTCTGTCTCCGCTTCGTGATGAGAACAGTTTTTTGCATTTCCCTTTTTGTATTTAGCCTTTTTATAACAATATCCAGCCAATACGCCTGCGCCAATCAATGTTAGTAATTTCATTGCTCACCTCAATAGATTAGAAATAACAACCTCTATAGGTATCATCTATATGGATTGCATTCCAAAGCTATTTGGAAAGTTTTTTTAAATGAAAGGTTAATTTATGTGTATAAAATAAAAAAGCCCACATTCTTGTGAGCTTTCCCCTTAACCATTTTGCGCTGATTTAGAATCGTTGATAAAACATACAACGATCAAACAATAGACAATCTATAAAAAATATAAATATATATACAAATTAAATATATATCCATATTAAATAAGTCTGAAATTTAATTATTGCAACAAATAATCAAACCAGCAACCTAGTTCTGGAGGTAATAACCCCCCTAAGGTGGCTTAAATTTGTTCTATTCTTATTAGAAAAACTATTTTTATTATTGAGTCTTCGACTCTCCCCATAGCTTTTCATTATTTTTACGACCAATAGGAATCTAGCGTGCCATCACCTCATCAGGGACTCTCCGTTGCAGATCTATAGTCAATAAACTATTATCATAATCTGCCTGCTGAACCTCTACATGTTCATCCAGGCGTAACGATAACTTAAATGAACGGCTTGCGATTCCCTTATATAAATATTCAACGTTTGGATCGTTTTCTTCTACTACTTTACCAGTTATAGTCAGTACCTTGTTTTCCAAATTAATCTCGAGTTGATCCTGATTAAATCCTGCAGTTGCAATAGAAATACGATAATTATTATCTCCTGTTTTTTCAATATTATAGTGGGGGTAATTTGGCGTATCGCTTTGTAATGCAAAATCGAATAGATCACTTAAGCGGTCAAAACCAATACTCCGACGGAATAGTGGTGATAAACTGAAATTACTCATCGTAACACCCTCCTGATTTTATCAACTAGCTGAGACTTCATTATCGATTCTGATAATAAAATAAGAAGCAATATCTGGATTGCTATCTTATTTATCAGGGTACATGCAGGTATTTTCAACGATAGAAATAAATGAAAACACGTTTCTTGCCCTATTTATATTTTTCCCGGCAGATTTAGAAAAAATTAAATTTAAGTGACTATTTAAAACATCGTTTTTTCTTAGGAAAGGCAAAAATTAATATTTTTTATAAAAAAAACCGCACCTTGGGGAAGATGCGGATAAAACTCGATATTTAATCAAGTGTGGAGCTTTTTGAACACCTAGTAAAATAATCAAGATTTAAGAAACTGTCAATAAAATATTTAACTAAAATCTTAATTGATAAAGATAAAATTTTCTCTCTAGCGGGTTTTATGAGCGTCTATTTAATTAGACTCAATCGTTATTGTCACCTACCTCGCCCCCATGGACCTGATGATCAATTTCAGTTGCACCCTTCAAAGCCAATAAACAAAATATAAGGTTTAGCATAATTTTTCTTCCTATGAATAAGTTTATGGGAATGTTTAAGTATTTTCCTCTTTTAACTGCCTTGATTTAAATATCATCTTATTAAAAATTAAATAAGATCATTTACATCACATTAAGAATTTCCTGAATCTAAGAAAATTTGAGGAATCTACTTAACAATATTGTTCCAGCAATTAAGCCGAGAACTCTTTTAATAAAAATCGCTTTACTGTCTCATCAAAATCCGGATTTGCGAGAATTGGCTGATTATTTTTAATAACTTGATAGCAACAGCTTGCAGCCACACCTACACCTAATAATGTCAACAATTTCATTGTTCACCTCAGATACTAAAAAGTTAAACTTAAAATATCATTCAAAATTGTAGCCTTCCAACTTAGTTTTGATGATTTTATGTTCTGTATGTAATTGAATGTAGGTAAGATAAATGGTGCTGGGTAAAAAATATACAGTTAAGTAAACATTGTAATTAACCTACTGTCTTGCACCACAGTTTTGTCAAAAAGGTCAATTCAGGTTAATTATGGGCAGAGTAAAACTTGAAGTGCGACATAAACCACCTAATTAATTTAAAGGGTTTATGGAGTATATAAAATTGTCATACCATCATCTTAACTTTGAAGATCGTACTGCATTAATGCTTGAGTCAAGA
>NZ_PQLP01000090.1:0-4045 GCF_002918965.1 Acinetobacter sp. ACNIH3
GGAAGATGCTCGCTTAGATCGTGGCGACCCTGATCAAATGGTGCAGTTAATTGATAGCACTAACTTTGCTCAAAAATATACATCGGGCGTTTTATCGTTTGCAGAGCGTGATCTTGATGAACATAAAAAACAACAGATCATGGATAGCTTTGAGCGCGCATTACTTCCTGGACTCGATAAAGATCAATATTCAATTCTTTGGGTGCAGCACCAGGACAAAGATCGTCTAGAACTTAACTTTGTTGTTGCCAATGTGGAATTACATAGCGGAAAACGCCTACAGCCCTACTATGACAAGGCAGATCGTCCACGTTTAAACGCTTGGAAAGACCTAGTAAATGATCATTACCAGCTAAAAGACCCTAACGACCCTTTGAATAAGCGTGAGTTATGTACTCCAAATAACTTGCCGAGAGCCAAAAAGGAAGCAGCAGAAGCCATTACAAACGGACTTTTGAGCGTTGCAGAACGTGGAGAGCTAAAAGACCGCAATGATGTGATCAAAACGCTTGAAAATGCAGGGTTTGAAATAGCTCGAACCAACAAAAAAAGTATCAGTATCAAGAACCCCGAAGGGGGGCAAAATATCCGCCTGAAAGGTGCTATTTATGAGCAAGATTTTAGATTTGGCAAAGAACTTCGAGCAGACATCGAACGAGCAAGCCAAGAATACCGAGCAAACCGTAACATTAGAGTTCAAGAAGCACGAACAACGCTTGATCGACTTACTGAACGAAAACGAGAAGGCAATCAGCTCCGCTATCCAAGACCAGAGCAAACGACTACACCTGATTACGTTAAAAACTTGGAGTACCGTAGCTATCGGCATAATTACAGCACTTCTCCTGTCTTGGGGGATTTTGGCTTACACAAGCAGCAAGATCAGCAAAAATTTGGACGTGATAGCGCAGCAGAAAGCTACGATTCAACGTATGGAAGAAGCAGGGGGCAAATTGAACATTCAAAACTGCCTAGACAGCAAGAACCGCAAGCGCATGTGCATTCAGATGAACACCAAAGCAGGAAGCTGGAACGGTGGCTATCTAGTGCCGATGGGGTATTAATTGATGACAGAACTCGAAAAGCACTTACTCGAAGCATTAGAAGCAGCGCAGGAACATCAGGAATTGAGGGAAGCAGAATTACGCAGGATGTTCGAAGTTACACGTCAGGAAAATCAAGCTCTCAAGGAAGCCTTCAAGAACTTACTCGACAATATAACCGCAGCAGACAAGAAACAGTCGGAAAGCTGGAACAGCTTAGTGAAGCATGTAAGGGACTTGAATATTCAGTTGAAGGACTTCGAGCAACAAAACTCAATTTTGAACAAACAGTTAAGCTCAATTCAAGAGCAGTTGCTCAAGTTGAAAAAGTAAGCGAACCGAAACAAAGTTACAGCCGAGGCATGGACTTTGGTATGTGACGAATATTGGCATAAGTCAATGTTATGAAAAGATTTTTTGAAATGTCATTTAAATAGTGCTACATTTCAATAGGCGAAAAAAAAGCAGGTCGGCAAACCTACTTTTTTTCCTTTGTTAAACAAATGCTTAAAGCATAAGTCCAACGCAAATTCGATACTTGTATTGTACTGATGTTTTAAGGCATTGCAACACTTTGGACGTTGCTAGTGACCAATAACCATCAATTTACAGCAGATTTTTACGCAAAATTACCGCATAAGCCTTATTGTTCTGACGATTTAGGGTATGGGGTAATTATCAGATCAAAAAAAACGGCAATCCAAATGCCGTATATCCAACATAATCCACCTTGTTTGGTTACTTCTCTTGTGTTTGATGTAGATCGAGCAGATGCTTTTTTTGCTTGGGCAGACGCAAACCTACCAGAACCAACTTGGATATCTAGAAACCCCGAAAATTATCATGCTCATATCGGGTATATGCTTGCGTCACCTGTCTGCACTACGCATAACGCAAGACAAAAAGTCATTGAATACCTAGCTAAGATTCAACAAGCCTACACGCTTGCTCTAGGGGCAGATCAGGGCTACGTAGGGCTAATTACTAAAAATCCATGCCATGATGCATGGGAAACGCATATTTCTAATAAAAAGCCATATGAACTGGGCTATTTAGCCGATTTTGTCGAGTTAAAAGAGCTAAAAACTGATTTAAAAGAGGTAACAGGGTTCGGGCGTAACTGTGCGATGTTCGATACAGTGCGGAAATGGGCATATAAAGCGATTAGAGAGTATAGAGGAAGCACATTTGATACTTGGTCAGCGAAAGTCTTAGAACACTGTATAAGCGTAAATAGTGCGTTTTTAAACCCATTACCATATTCAGAAGTGAGAGCTACAGCGAAATCTATTGCTCGATATTGCTGGAAAAAAGACGCTTATTGCTATCAAGAATTTATAGACAGACAAAGCCGAAAAGGTCGTTTAGGTGGGTTAAAGAGTAATTCCTCAAATGGAGGAATTACACGAGCGAAAAAATATGAAGAACAAAAAAGAATTGCCTTAGAACTAAAGAAAAAAGGGCTAAATAATACGGAAATTTCTTTAGCTGTTAATGTATCTAGAAGAACAGTTATTAATTGGTTTAAAGGGGATTAAATTGGAATTTCAGCTATATATTTATATAACTTTAGCTCTACTGTGGTGGCAATTAGTTAGAAGCCGAGCAAACATTAAGAGAGATATAACAGCATCTGAAGAATTAGGCTTTTGGTTTTTTGAGAATCCTAAAATATCGAAAATGGGATTGTTTAGTATCAAATTCCTATGGTTAGCAATCTTCCTCTTTCCAGTCTATTTCGCTTTTGAACATTCAATATTAAAGGCTCTGGCTGTTTTATTAGTAGGAAATATAGGGGCTATATTTATTGGAGAGTTTCTCTTAAAGATGGGGTTTCCTGTAAAGCATATACTACGATTGGGAGCTGTATTATGTCCCGTTCTAACTATCATCCTTATTTATACTATGGTGTGAAAGTGCAAGCCTAAATCAGATAACAGCCCTTTTACGGTTTTAAATTCGTGCCGGTGTTATTTCTATAGCTTCTCTTTGATAAACGCTCCTATAAAAGGGGCTTTTTTTTTTTCTTAATTAAATTTTTAAAAAATTATTATTGTAGGAGTTAGCAACGGTTGTGGGAAAAGACTTTGCCTGTGCATCAAACCTGTGTGCAACTCAACGTATAACTCGATTAAGAGTTATGCGGAGTTGTGCATAGTGTTTGTGCATAGATCAGCAAAGTCGTTCGCTTGCGATTGTCCATCAACCTTGCAATGACTAATTCAATTTGCTTCATGACAGCAGATACAAGGATGCCATTTAAATAAATGAAGTTGCGGTAATACTAATTTAATGCTACTTTTCCGATTATAAGCCAGCACACACAAAGGGGACTTTCTTCGCTTCGCTCGAAGATTCCCTTTTGTGATACTGGATCAGGGGCTTCACCCCCGACACCCCCGAAAACCGCCCAAAGAAAAAATCATAGATTTTCCCTTTGTACGGTTACAGCCGAGGACTGGATTTAGTTATGACTAAGCAAGATGCAGTGAAAAGACAGAAAGAAATCAAAATCCGTCTAACGGATGAAGAACATCAAAAACTTTTAAAGTTATGTACTAAAGCCAGCCTTGCTACTTGGATGCGTGAAACCTGCTTAGGAGAAAAGCAACCAAAACGGAATCAGATCCGCGAGGTAGATCCGCAGTTGCTTCGCCAGTTGGCCAGTATTGGAAATAACCTGAATCAAATTGCTCGAATCTTGAATCAACAAAGCAAGATGAACTCGCCGCTAGACAGAGTTGCAGTGATTACTGCACTGGCTGGAGTACAACGAGAGTTAGAGAGGTTGCATGATGATCATAAAAATACATAGTCGTGGCGTGGGTGCTGGTCGTGGACCAGTAGATTATTTGCTGGGAGAAGATCGAAATCGGGAAGATGCTCGCTTAGATCGTGGCGACCCTGATCAAATGGTGCAGTTAATTGATAGCACTAACTTTGCTCAAAAATATACATCGGGCGTTTTATCGTTTGCAGAGCGTGATCTTGATGAACATAAA
>NZ_PQLP01000091.1:0-3798 GCF_002918965.1 Acinetobacter sp. ACNIH3
CTTCTCTTTCTATCAATGAGAATTATTTTTCAGAAGAAAAATCTTGTAATTAATTAAGGCTATTTTATTAACATAACTTGTGTATAAAAAACTTTTAAAAAATTAATTATTGACTATAATTGTATATATTCAATAATTTTTATTCATATTTAAATTATTGAAAAATATTGATTTAATTAAACTTATGTAGTGTTTTTAATTTATGAATGAAGATTTGGTCACAATTTCTCGTCTGGCTTTAGCAGGAAATGAGGCAGATATTCGTCTTTTTTTGGCGAAATATATTCGCCGAATGAAGAAATATGATCCTGAAACCACAGCTGAAATTGAGAAATTACTAAAATTGGAACCTACAAAACGAAGTCATGCTCTTCGTAAGAATACCCCTGATTATTTTCCAGAGTCTAAAGAAACAATAGATTCAAATGAGGTATATAAATTTTTAAAAGTATGGGATTCCAATGAGCCTATTGAAGAGTTGTTGCTATCAGAAAATTTAAAAAATTCACTAGCTTCTGTGGTGCAAGAAAGGTTACCAAATAATTTAGAGTCACTTAGAGAACATGATCTAAAGCCAATATCTTCAATTATATTTCAAGGTCCTCCTGGTGTTGGTAAATCTTTATCTGCTAAATGGCTAGCAAAAGAGTTAAACCTACCTCTTTATATACTTGATTTAACTTCTGTAATGAGTAGTTACATGGGGAAAACAGGTAATAATTTAAGGTTAGTACTTGATTATGCGAAATCCCAGGAATGTGTATTATTTTTAGATGAAATTGATGCAATAGCCAAAAAACGCGCAGACAATTCAGATGTAGGTGAGCTTAAAAGACTTGTAACAGTGTTATTACAGGAAATTGAAGACTGGCCAGAAAATAGTTTATTAATTGCAGCTACAAATCATCAAGAATTATTAGATCCCGCTATATGGCGTCGCTTTGATCTAGATTTATTATTTGATTTACCAACTGAAGATCAATTAGAAAATTCTTTAGAAAAATTATTTCTTGATGATTATAAATTTTTTAAAGTTTGGAGTGACCTTCTAAAAGTTAAATTTAAAGGTTTATCTTTTAGCTTAATCAAACGTGAAGTTATGAGGTTACGAAAAATTAAGCTTATGAACTCTTTAGAAGACTCAGAAGTCTTAATTACCCAATATTTAACGCCAGATTTGAAAGATATGTCTAAAAACCAACAAATAGATTTTGCAGTCAATTTGGTTGTTAATCATGGTATGTCTCAACTTAAGGCTTCTAAGTTAGCAAATATTAGCCGTGATACTTTAAGAAAAAAATTAATTAAAAATTGATATATAGAGGGAAATTAAATTGAGTAAAAAAGTTAATTATTTAATTGGTAGAGCAGAACAATTAACCCGTACTGTTCCTCCACCAAGACGTAATATGGAGAAAAAGTATATCTATTCAGTAGGTGAACTTCGCTCTAGGTTAGTCCCTCAGATAGAGAAGATCGAAAAGGAGTTGGAGGATATAGACAAACGTTTATATCCAAAGAATTTGACAGTTACTGCTATCACTCTACACCCTTCTTATATCTCCAAATCTGCATTTCCTGCCGCTTTATTTCGTAGTATTGGAGCTTATCCTATTGGAAGTAAAGCAACAGAAGTTCAACCAGATAAATGGAAAAGAAAAGGTAAACCAGAGGAGGTACCAAGTACCCAACTTTTCGTTGCTTTTCAAAAAGAAAATTTAAGAGACTTAAAAAATGAATTGGAGCAATTATCAGATTCTGATGAAAGTCGTTTAAGAGATGATTTAGAGACTATATGGAATATAAGTCTAGTAGAGTCCAATTCCAAAATTAAAGAAAATGAAAATGGATCACATGAGTACTTTGAAATTGGCTTACATTTAGTCTCTACTTCAATTTTATCAGAGCATATTAAACAGGCCTTTATAAAATATGCGGCTGAGTTAAATATAGAAATTCGTACAGAATTGGCCTTTGATATTGCAAATCTTTGGTTTGTTCCCTGTAAAGGGAATTATGAGAATATTAAGAAATTAGCAGACTTTTCTTTTGTAAGAGTTATTCGACCAGTTCCTCAATTACGAGCTTTCAATCCAGTAGTTAGAGGTTTGCCCGTATCAGCAAGTTTCACAGTACCAACAATTAAACCTGTAAATAGCAAAGTAAGAGTAGCTATTCTAGACGGTGGCTTACCATCCCAACATCAATTAGCTCCTTGGGTTCAGAATTATCGATTATCAGATCCTAAAGCATCTGACTGTACAGATGGGCCTGAACATGGATTAGGTGTAACCTCAGCATTTTTATTTGGTCCATTAAAACCTGGTCAGCAGGCAGCAAGGCCGTTTACTTATGTAGACCATCATCGAGTATTAGACTCAAAAATTAATGGTGAAGATCCCTTAGAACTTTACCGTACATTGGGCCATATTGAAGAAATTTTACTCTCGAACCAATATGAGTTTATTAATTTAAGTCTAGGACCAGATTTGCCTATCGATGATGATGAGGTACATCCTTGGACTTCTTTAATTGATAGCTATTTATCATTTGGTAATACCCTAATGACAGTAGCAGCAGGGAATAATGGTGAAAGAGACCATTCTGCCGGATTATCTCGAATTCAAGTTCCATCAGACTGTATAAATGCAATAGCAGTTGGTTCAAGTAATTGTACGGGTAATACTTGGGAACGTGCATCTTATAGTGCAATTGGTCCTGGTAGATCTCCAGGAAGAATTAAACCGGATCTAGTAGCTTTCGGTGGTTCTCCAACAGAGTATTTCCATGTCCCTCATAGCCAACATTCAACACAGTTAGTTCCAACATGTGGGACAAGCTTTGCTTCTCCGTATGTATTACGAATGGCCGCAGGAATAAGGGCAATATTAGGTGAGCAGATATCATTACTCGCTATAAAAGCACTATTAGTTCATACAGCTCATAGAAATGAACAGTCCAGTAATGAAATTGGATGGGGTAAGGTTCCTGATAACTTTGCCCAAATCATAGAGTCCGAGGAAGGAACTGTTAAAATTCTTTACCAAGGTGAACTATCGCCCGGTAAGTATTTGAATGTACCTTTGCCTATCCCAGACAATGGAATTGATGGGCAAGTTAAAATTTCAGCAACTTGTTGTATTTCATGTGAAACAGATCCTCAAGATACATCTATGTATACAAGAGCTGGAATTACTATTCAATGGATGCCACAGTTTGGTAGTAATCCTAATAAGACAGAATCCTTTTTTAAACAGACACGGTTTGCGACTGAAGCAGAACTAAGAGCTGATGCTGGTAAATGGGAGTCTGTATTGCATAGTACAAAAAATAAAAGGGGTTCTTCTTTAGATGAGCCTGCGTTTGAATTACATTATTCTGCTAGAGAAAATGGTGGGCTTACCAATAATGCCTCTCCGGTAAAATATGCTTTTATTGTTAGTATTGAAGCCCCTAAAAATAAAACTATTTTCTCAGATATATTGACTGAATATCAGGATATATTGACAGAAATAGAACCTATAGTAGAAATTCCAGTACAGATTCAAAACTAATTGGATTGAGAGACTAAAATATTTTAAATTTAGTCTCTCTTTATTTGATATTTTTAAAATCTATTGAAAAATTAGTTTCTTGCTTTATAAAGAATATGGCTATTTCTCTTTAATAACGTAAGCGTCCGCTGAACCCCACTTTTTCTAACTCATTAATACCGCGATAGTGTCCACTTAAATTTAAGTGGACACCTATTTATGGATTTAAAGACAGTTATAGACAGTGCACCAACGCTAAAAAAGC
>NZ_PQLP01000092.1:0-3493 GCF_002918965.1 Acinetobacter sp. ACNIH3
TATGTAATTTCGCATAAGAGATTTTATGTTAAATAAAACTTCTGTATTAAGGCTCTGCACAAAAAAGAAATTATTTAATCCTTACTTAAATTAATTACATTTCCACATACCATTCCTGTGGCTGAAAAACTTCCTTTATTAAGCACATCCTTACAAACCATGCCATTAACAATTGCTGTACCTTGAGGATCAATATAAAGATTCTCAACGACCATTCCATGAATAACAGCTGTACCACCAGCTTGAATATATAGGTTTCTAGTAATTTGCCCATGAAGAGTTAAAAAGCCGCCTTTTAAGATAGTAACGTCTTGATCGATTTTTTCATGAATTATTAAATTATTTTCTATATTTAACATACGGTTATTAATTCCTTAATTAACTATTATTTACTTCATAATGCAGAACAGCAAGGTAATACCTTGCTGTTCTGGGATCGTTTATTTTTATGGAATAAAAGGTATCATATTTTAAGCATGTTTCAGCTCTTTAAGTTGTGCTTCCATTAGTTCTACTTGACGTTGTAACTCTCTTTTTTGCGCTACAACATCATTAAATTTTTTTCTATTTTCAGCATCTACAAATCTTTGAAGAATCTCACGAGATAATGCTTGATATCCGATACCTTCTACTTCACCGATATTTTTTAAATCCTCTATTAATGTCGATGGTAAACGTATAGATATCATCTGCATTTTTTGTGAAGTTCTATTATTCAAGAGATTTTTAAGCTTTTTAGACATGCCTTTAGCCTTCACAAATGACTCGTCGGCCCCTAGATTTCTAGACTCCCACTGAGCAACATCTTCAAAGATGTTATCTTGAGTGTTTGCAGCTTTGTCTTGTTTCATAACTTTACTCTAATTATTAATTTACAATCTATTGAGATTGCATCTACTTCAATATGTAGATGAGTTAAGGGGGGAATCCCCCCACTAACGCGTTGTGGCATTAAGCATATTTGTTGAAGATTCGAACTTCTTCTGCATTAGGCTCGTATGCCGTTTTAACAAAGATAATGTTTTTATCTTCGTCAAATATATAGCAAATTTTAAGGGACCTACCTTTTCGAGTTTGGCTAATAAACCATTCCGTAGGTGGATGCGATTTATGCCGGTCTCGTGTATCTATCAGGGTTCTTCCATCACTATTATCAAAAGCTTCATAGACTTCTTCAATTGTGACCCCATGCTTCTCATCCAGTTTCTGTAGAATCTGATCAGAGAAGCGAAATTCTAATTCGGGTTCATCACATGACACTTTGTATACTCCATATTCTAAAGTTATAAACGATCCGTGTATATACGTTTTATTGTTAAATACATACACAAACTGTTATATGGTGATGATTTTATGTTATTCAAGGCATAAAAATTAAAAAAAATGTATATACACTTAAAAGTTTAAAAAATAAAAAACCCCGGCATCCTGCCGGGGTTTTTCATCGTTGCTGATTGTGCTTTTGTACCCTCTGGTCCATGTGCAATAACTTATAATTCTTGTTTTATGTTATGGAACTTCCTGTTCCTGATGAGTTCATCATAGGAAAATTCCAGTATGCCGCATAGCAGCAAAGGGCCGAGTTTCATGTGAGCCAAAGCGTACAAAATAGCCTAAATTTTATCCCCAGCAATTGGGGATAGTTTTCAACCTGGAAGAATTGAGAACATTGGAAAAATGCTAAAATTGATTACTTTTTAAACAAATTTATTGGCAAGAACTATCAAAACCGCTCATAAAAAAGCCGACTTGTTTCCAAGTCAGCTTTTCGACATCGTCGAGCATTATCACTATAACACAAGTATTTGATTTTTATGTGTTTAAAATATGCATTTCGTATAACGCCCATTATGTTAAATCAATCATTTTATAGCTTTAAAATCGGTTAATTTGAGGGAGTATTCCCCTACCATTTTTAATACAATTTTTTTAGATAAAACTAGGATATGTGTCTAGAATACGAATTAATATTGCTGCTTCCCTTGTTGGGTAACATCGACATTGTTTGGAAAGTTTTTATACGTTTGCTCTTGTGGCTTGAGTCCACCAACTTAATTGAACAGGATATATTATGGAAAATATAATGAAAGCAATGGTTTATTATGGTGATCATGATATTAGATTCGAGGAACGCAAAAAACCAGAACTAATTGATCCGACAGATGCCATTATTAAAATGACAAAAACGACAATTTGTGGAACGGATCTTGGTATTTATAAAGGTAAAAATCCTGAAATTGAACAAAAAGAACAAGAAAAAAATGGTTCATTCAATGGTCGTATTTTAGGTCATGAAGGTATTGGTATTGTTGAACAAATTGGTTCATCAGTAAAAAATATCAAAGTTGGCGATAAAGTAATTGTTTCATGCGTAAGTCGTTGTGGTACATGTGAAAACTGTGCAAAACAGTTATATTCTCATTGTCGCAATGATGGTGGTTGGATCATGGGATACATGATCGATGGAACTCAAGCTGAGTATGTACGTACTCCTTTTGCTGATACTTCATTATATGTGCTACCTGAAGGCTTAAATGAAGATGTAGCTGTTTTACTTTCTGATGCTCTACCTACAGCTCATGAAATTGGTGTTCAAAATGGGGATATTAAGCCTGGTGATACAGTGGCTATTGTTGGTGCCGGCCCTGTTGGTATGAGTGCACTATTAACAGCTCAATTTTACTCTCCAAGTCAAATCATTATGATTGATATGGATGAAAACCGCTTAGCTATGGCAAAAGAGTTAGGAGCAACGGATACAATTAATTCGGGAACAGAAGATGCTATTGCACGCGTAATGGAGTTAACTAATCAACGTGGTGTTGATTGTGCTATTGAAGCTGTAGGAATTGAGCCTACTTGGGATATTTGTCAAAACATTGTCAAAGAAGGCGGACATTTAGCTAACGTTGGTGTGCATGGTAAGTCTGTGAACTTTTCTCTTGAAAAATTATGGATTAAAAATTTAACAATCACTACTGGCTTAGTGAATGCAAATACTACAGGAATGCTATTAAAATCTTGTTGTTCTGGAAAACTTCCAATGGAAAAGTTAGCAACGCATCATTTTAAATTTAATGAAATTGAAAAAGCATATGATGTATTCATTAATGCAGCAAAAGAAAAAGCAATGAAAGTAATTATTGATTTTTAATAATCAAAGAATAAAAAATCGGGGCACATGCCTCGATTTTTTTTAGCGACTGTTCTGAATTAATATACTTTGATGATAGTAATCTTACTTGCTCCCAGAACCTGTAACTTATTTTATGATATTCACTCTATCCATTAGGAAGAAAAAAACGACTCCAAAAACTTCTCTTTTTAGACTCTTCTTCTTCCACCACTTTTGAGAACTATAAACTTTATTTATTTTATCTTTTTTATCCGTAGGTAATGCTCCCAAAAATTAAGCTAGTTTAAAAGTAGAAAATTCACTCGTCTTTATAAGTATTTCTAAACTTAACATAATACACCTTATACGAAATGCGTT
>NZ_PQLP01000093.1:0-3502 GCF_002918965.1 Acinetobacter sp. ACNIH3
TGCAAAACAACTGATTGATACTGTAGGCGAGGCAACTTATCTCATTGCTGATAAGGGGTATGATGCTGAGCACATTAGAATATATGCCCAGAACAAGGATATGATTCCCATTATTCCAATGAGATCAGATAGTAAAAGATCGAATAAGGAGTTTGATAAATATCTATATAAATTAAGACATTTAGTTGAAAATGTGTTTGCGAGATTGAAGCATTTCCGAGCGATTGCAACCCGATTTGATAAGCTTGCACGAAATTACCAGTCTATGATTTACATTGCTTGCATGTTTATTTGGTGTAAAGCCAAATGAGGACACGCCCTAGTAAAAAAAGTAGCCGCTTGTTAGATCTGTTAAATAGCTTTTTAACCAACCCGTATAATTATATTTTGTACCACACGATATAACTTTTACCCTTTCTCAGTAATGTTTTGAACCAATCTGTAAATATTCCCTGAACATAAAAAAATCAATGCTAAGTTAAGTGACTACCCCAGATGCAAGCTTGTTTAAGTTGAATTGACGAGTTCAAAAACAAGCAAAACTTATAATTTAAAGAAAAGGGAAAGTCATGGCATATCAATCTATTAACCCATTTACCAATCAAAAATTGAAAGACTATTCGCCACATACAGATGAGCATATACAAAATGCGCTGGATCAGGCAGAACAGATTCTCAAGTCAGATTGGCCACAACAGATTGATCAACGTATTGAAGTACTAAGGAATATCGCGCAAAAATTACGTGAACAAAAAACCGAACTGGCGAAGCTCATGACGCTGGATATGGGTAAACTGATTAAACAGAGTGAAAGTGAAATTGAATCTTGCGCCAAAATTGCCCAATACTTCGCTGATCACGCCAAAGAGTTTCTAGCTCCGGTGTCTTATGAAACGGAACTCGGCGAAGCATGGGTAGAGCATCATCCTCTGGGTATTGTGATGGCCGTTGAACCATGGAACTTCCCATTCTATCAATTGATGCGTGTCTTTGCCCCAAACTGCGCAATTGGCAATCCGGTCCTGGCCAAACATGCTGGTATTGTGCCGCAATGTGCCGAAGCCTTTGAAAAGCTGGTGCTGGAAGCAGGTGCACCAAGAGGTGTCTGGATTAACCTGTTTATCAGTTCTGATCAGGTTCAAGAGATTATTGCTGATCCGCGTGTACAGGGTGTAGCCTTGACGGGTTCAGAAGGTGCCGGAAGTGCCGTAGCAGAACAGGCCGGTAAATATATTAAAAAATCCACCTTGGAACTTGGTGGTAATGATGTTTTTATTGTACTGGATGATGCTGATCTGGAAAAAGCCATTAAAATTGGCTGTCAGGCCCGGGTAAATAACTCAGGCCAAGTCTGTACTGCGGCTAAACGTTTTATTTTGCATGAAAAAATCGCTGATGACTTTAAAGCAGGTATGCTGAAAGCTTTTCAGGAACTGAAAATTGGTGACCCACTCGATCCTGAAACGACACTGGCACCCTTATCATCAGCTGACGCTCTGGAAAAACTGACCAAACAGGTCGATAAGGCGGTAGCGCATGGTGCTACTGTGCTGACAGGTGGCAAGCCTATCGAGCATGCAGGTAACTTTTATGAGCCGACAATTCTGGAAAATATCAGCCGTGATAATCCAGCCTGGTATGAAGAATTCTTTGGTCCGGTTGCCCAGATTTATGTCGCGAAGGATGAAGATGAAATCGTTTCGATTGCCAACGATTCGCATTATGGTTTGGGCGGTGTGATCCATTCTCAAGATATCGAGCGTGCCAAAAAACTGGCTTCACGAGTTGAAACCGGCATGATCTGGATTAATTGGTTTACCGATACCGCACCAGAGCTGCCATTTGGCGGTATTAAAAATTCTGGTTATGGGCATGAATTATCGATCGACGGTTTCAGAGAATTCACCCAAAAACGTTTAGTCGTCGTGAAAAGTCCTAACGAATAATGACTTTTCTGTCTTATTTTTCCAGTAAAGAGGCGGCTTTCTAGACCGCTTCTTCTATTAATCTATATTTAATAGTAATAAACCAGTCTGGTGACTGGTTTATCAGGGAGCCTAGGTCATCTATAAAACTGAGATCAACTTTCCTGTTCTGCTGCCTGGGATTGTTTCTCAGGAATCATCATTGCGGCCAGCTTGATCATTTCAGACTGGATATTTCCCATCTGTTTTTCCAGCTTCTGGAAATCCACCTGACTGAAATCCATCTGGCCATTCAGGAAAGGAGATGCCAATGCTTGCTGGTTGGCATTCATCAGGTGGCTACGTACCTGATCAACTTCCTGACTTTTCAAGTTTAAGCCACTTAGAGTCTGGTTAAAGCTTTTTAATTGCTGTTGCAATTGCATTGCGGTGCTTTGCAATTGAGAAGTATCTTTTTCACTGACCGCAGTTTCCAGTTCAGTCTGGGTTTGCTTCAGCTGAGTCACGTAATCACCAGCCTTTAACTGTAAATCGGCCACATCACGTACGATGTAGAACATATTGCCACTTTTAAGGTCTGCAGAAGATTGCTGCACTTCAGTATTTTCTGATACTGCTGTGTGTTCTTCTGCTACATCCTGTTGCTCCGGTTTTTCAGTATATGAAGCAGGGGCAGAAACCTGATCACATCCCAGCAAACTCAATGCACCTGCAAAAAGGGCAAAAGGTAGTACGCTATTTTGGAGAATTTGCTTAAATTTCATTGGGGTGCTCATCATTTACTGCTTACAAACATTAATATAGGGATGAAATTTGTAGAAAATACGGAGAGTTGCAAATGAATAACAAAAAAGGCCTCACTATAGATATTCAAACATAAAAAAGAGCGTCAAAGCGCTCTTTTTTCACTGAGGAGAGCAGGGTTTAAGCTGCGATAATTTTAATGACCTTATCGTTAACGCTATTCATCAGAATATAGTCGCCATTCACTTTAATCCATTGCTGATTTCTACCTGGCTTGTTGAGTCGTTTATATTTGCTGTGATCCACTTTATAGATTTTACTTTGGTATTGGTTTGGGACTTTTTGACCGACTCGCCAATCACGTGATGGATCAACTTTTTTATAACCCTGTTTATGCTGTTGAGCTGGGTGTTTGTTTAGCTGATGGTGCTGAGGAGCATGATGCTGTTGTTGAGCATGCGACTTGCTATATTGATGATGATCCTGAGGCGCAGCCATGGCTGGAATAGCAACCAGTGCAGTTGAGATCGATAAAACAATTGCTTTCACCAGCGTTTTCATACTTCACCTTTCATTATGGCGGTTTGTTTGTGTATGAGCTCATCATAGGCTGGCAGAGGTGTTTGAAATTGAAGAGAGTGTAGTGTAAATATTAAAATCTGGAAGGAAAATAGAAGAAGTAAATTGAATGATTTTATTAATATACATAGGACTTACGCACTGTTATTTATAGACTCTCTGTGGTAGCAGATGATTTTTATCGAGAATAAAGTCATCAATGAAGTTTTTGATAATTGGTCTAAATAATTTCTTCTGCCAACGATATACATTTT
>NZ_PQLP01000094.1:0-3364 GCF_002918965.1 Acinetobacter sp. ACNIH3
TTCTTGACTCAAGCATTAATGCAGTACGATCTTCAAAGTTAAGATGATGGTATGACAATTTTATATACTCCATAAACCCTTTAAATTAATTAGGTGGTTTATGTCGCACTTCAAGTTTTACTCTGCCAAGTTTTTATTTTTTTGGTCTACTAAGCATTGAATAAAATTTAATATATTTTTTTCTTCATTAAATAGAGGGGTGATTATAGCAATTTTTTCAATGTCCACTTAGATTGTACCCATGATTAATAAATTTTCACTATTTTACATAAGTGACTTAAACTATAATATATTTTTCTCTTCTTTTATTATCTATGAATATCATGATAGAGCCAAATATAACGATTGTGACAGCTTTTTTCGATATTGGTCGCGGAGATTGGACTAAAGATAAGGGGCATCCTGGCTATTTACATCGGCCTACGTCTCAATATTTTGATTACTTTAAAAACCTTGCTGAATTAGATAACCCATTCATTGTCTATACTTCATCTGATTTTGTGGAAAAAATTTTAGAAATTCGAGAAGGTAAACCGACGACTGTTATTTCTATTGACCTTAAAGAAAAATTTTCATCTGTTCTAGAAAGAATAGACGTGATACAGAATGATGAACATTTTCGTTCAAAGGTAGATGATAAGCAGCTACGGAATCCCGAATATTGGTCTCCTTATTATGTATTGGTCAATAATTTAAAGTCCTATTTTGTTTATGAATCTATCAAGGAAAACTTAATCACGACAGATTTAGTTGCTTGGTTGGATTTTGGATACTGTCGAGATAAAAAAACCTTAAGCAAGCTACGACAATGGAGCTATAGCTTCGATACTTCAAAAATACATTTGTTTACCATTGCGGAAGAATTCGAATTCAGTGAAGCTAATGTGCTTAACTCAATTTTAGGTAATGTACCTTATATCATTGGTGGCGGTATCGTTGGTAGTGTTGAAAAATGGCCAGATTTTTACAATCTAATCTTAAGTAGCCAAATGGAATTGCTTAATAATAATTTGGTGGATGATGATCAAGGAGTTTATCTCTTATCAAAATTAAGAAATCCAGATATGATCCAGTTAAACTATTTAGGCAAAAACAATTGGTTTGGAATATTTAAAAAATTTAGACAAACAAATGGCTTGCTTGATAAGATAAAATTATTCCTGAATTTTTAGTAGTCTGTTTTTATGGAAAAGTGTTCCGAATTTCGCCCTGTTATTATGGGAGCAGCAACAGGTTATTCACCCGACAAAGTTGAATTATTTCTTAACAGTATATCTCGGACAAATTATACAGGTGTCGTAACTTTATTTTTAAATGGATCTCAGGTTGCTGAATATAAAGATTTTTTCAAAAAAAGAACGAATTATAAGTTTAGTTTAGAGTTTGTGGACTCTAAGATAGGAACCTTCAGTAGCTCCAAGAGCATTAGTAAAAACTTCAAGAAATGTATTCGTTTTTTAAGTAAATTTATTGTCTCTTCAGAACCTAAACTTAAGAAAGATTTTATCTATTTTCTTGCACCGCCTCATGTTTCTCGTTTTTTTGATTACTATGATTATTTGCAGCGCAATAATTTTAGTCATGTAGTGCTTACAGATACACGAGATGTAATCGTTCAGGGTGATTTGAACGAGCTAAATCAGGATGGGCTCTTTTTAGGAATGGAAGATAAGAGTTTACTATTAGGTAAAGATTCTTTTCATATTAAGTGGATTAGTGATGTTTATGGTAAAAACTATCTGAAAGAAATTGCTGATAAACAGATTTCTTGTGCTGGGGTAACCTTCGGCGATTATCAGTCTATGAGCAAATATCTTGATGTAATGATCAATGAATTTATGAGCTTGCCTTACTATACGATGGTGAGATCGAATTACGATCAAGGTATTCATAACAAGTTATTGTATTCTGGTGCATTTTCTGTATTGCACTTATGTCAGCCCTTAGAGTCTAAAATTGCAACATTAGGTGTTATGAATGTTGATAAAATAAATTTAAATGAGGACGCTATCCTTTTAAATTTAGATGGAACAACCCCTCTATTTGTTCATCAATATGATAGACATGAAGAGTTAGAAAACATCTTCACAGCGAAATATTTATAATTATTGAGTGAAAGGGCGGATAATTACTCCTTATCCGCATTTCCTTTCAAAACCATATAAATCAAACCAACAAAAATCAAGAAAGCACCAATGATACTGCTGAGACAGAAGTAAACAATACGGTCATTAGTATCTAAAGAGAATAGATTGTTGGCAAGAATATAGCGCATAAACAACCATTGAACGACTGAAAACACAATCAGCATGATGCCACGGTTACGGACAGCAGGACGCATCGCCATGGGAGACAATCCACATCTTAAAAGAATAACAAGATTATGCCATTTTTAGGGCGGAATCTCAATTTAATCTATTTTTTCAGAATTAACAGTTAGCTAACAAGTGCTTATGAAATTTAATTTAAGCTTTATAAGGATTGTTATTACCAAAGCAGCTTCTAAAGCGTTTATATGACCAAATATACTGTGCCGGTGCTGTTGCGATCATCTGTTCCATATGTTGATTCAGGCAAAGTACGCTGGTTTGTAGATCCTTAGACATAATATTATTCGATATAGAACTGCAGTGAATATCAAAATAGCTGTGTCGATTGGTACGAATACAGCTTATGCCTACCACATTACATTGTGTTTTTTGAGCTAATTTGGGAACAATAGTTCCTGAAAGAACGTTTTGTTTAAAAAAATCTGCATAGATGCCGCCCGAAGGCTTAGGAATATGATCTGGCAAAATAACAGTAAGACCACCTTGTTTTAAATGTTTAAATATAGCTCTTATACCAGTTTCATCTGCAGGGACTAAAATTGCATTTGTTTTCTGGCGAGCCTGCAAAATATAGCGATTGATGTCTTTATTTCTATTCGGCTTATACATAATCATGGGTTGTGTTTGTGAGCAAAGCCACGCATTTAGTAATTCCCAGCTTCCCAAATGTGGAACTACGACAATTACACCTTTTTTCTTATTGATAGCATGGTTGAAATGTTCAATGCCATGAATTTGATTGATACGTGAAAGGTTATAATCAGTAGACATTCCCCAAAATTTAATACATTCCAAATAACTTAAACCTTGACTTCGAATACTTTTTCTAATGATATTTTTTTGCTGTTTATCATTTAGTTTAGGATAAGCTATTTGAATATTAATCTGCGTGATACGGTGAATAGATGGGCAGAGTAAAACTTGAAGTGCGACATAAACCACCTAATTAATTTAAAGGGTTTATGGAGTATATAAAATTGTCATACCATCATCTTAACTTTGAAGATCGTACTGCATTAATGCTTGAGTCAAGA
>NZ_PQLP01000095.1:0-3347 GCF_002918965.1 Acinetobacter sp. ACNIH3
GCACGCTTAATAAATTATAATTTTCAAAGAGTAAATTTTAGTTTAAATTTCGATTCAAGATTAAATAGTGAAAGAGGAAAGAAAAAAGGAGATAAAAACAAGGAAAAAATAATAGAATTTTATAATGATATAAAAAAATTTAGAGAAAAAAACAAGTTTATGGCAAAAGATAAATGTGCTGCTTACTTGAAAGATAATGAAAACATACCACTTTCTGAGAAGAAAATTTTAGAAGTTATAAATAAAATAGATAAAGAAATAAGTAATTTAAGATAATTTTTGAAATAAAAAGTTACATTTAGCCCCAAAGCATGGCTTTGGTTTTTACAGCCTTACAAAGTCTCTTCATAGTTGATTCAAGCAATAACATTCCATGTAAAGGAAAAATTAAATGACTGAATCAACAAAAAAATTCTTCACATTAAAGGAACTCGCTAGTTATTCTGAGCGTCCAGAGAAGAAACATATATATAAGTCTGGGGTGAATAAGGGAAAGGTTAAAACGATAAAAGCACGACCTGCTAAATCAGGTTTAATACCTGTGTCAGAGAAAACAATCTGGTGTTGGATTCGTGATGGTAAATTTCCAAAACCAATATGTCTAAGTTCCAGCATCAGGGTATGGAAAGTAGAAGAAATTTATGAGTGGCTCCTAAAAAAAGAACTAGGAGATCATTCATGAAAGAAAAAAAATCCTATGAGAATTATCTTCATACTAGTACCCGTATAGTAGGTGCTGAATCTAGTATCGTACATCAAATGTACCTGAGATATGGAATTATTCCTACAGAGTTTCTTGAAGCATCTGAAAATTTACATGAGTATGTAAATGTGAAAGGTTTTTCTGTAGTGCCGTTAATTGATTTAACTAATAAAATCACAGGATTGTGGTTTTATGATATTGAAAACAAAAAAGAAATTTTCGAAGGATCTGGGTTTCTAGTTTTTAATAAATCTAAAATAACTCAAGGTACTATTTTATTAACTGATGATAAATATGCGGCATTTAAAATAGCTGCAACTAATTATGCAGTTTTTTTAGTAAAAAAAATTGATAAAGATTTAGTTTCTAAAATTAAATTTAAATATCCCAATCTCTATATTGTGGCGCCATGTCATCAAACAAGTGACTTAAAAAATCGTTTGAGTGATCTAAAAATAAGGATTTTAGGTTTATCTGAACCAGTAAATACCTTTAGTGAACCTAATGAGTTACAAGAAGAAATTGACGCACTTATTTTAAAAGACGCTATTAAGCAATGGGCGACTCCTAAAGGGATAAAAGCTAATATGTTTGATGTAAAACCTCTTATGTCATCTATGTTGCCATCTATTTTATGGAACTATGCTTATGATGAGGCATTGCGGGCAGATAATATGTCAATAGACTTTGTAGCAGTTTGCACACTCGTAAGTTTAAGTTCGGTTATAGGAGCAAAAGTTGCAGTAAAGCCAAAACAAAAAGATGATTGGACAGTAATTCCTAATCTTTGGGGAGGTATTGTTGCCCCACCTTCAAGTAAAAAAACTCCAGCCTTTAATGCAGGAATTAGGCCAGTAGATAGACTTAACGAAATTGCAAAAAAAGATTTTATACGACAAACCCAAGAATATGGGGTGAGAAAGATCTTAGTTGATTCAAAAGATAAAGCCTTAACAGATGCTTTAAAACAAGCAAATAAAAAAGAAGATCAGATAAAAGTCGAGCAAATTGCTAATGAACTTCTGGAGTTAAGAAATGTATCAGAACAGCCTCCTATCTTGAAACGTTACAAAACGAATGATGCAAGTCCAGAAGCTTTAGGTGAGTTAGAAAGAACTAATCCAAATGGGATTCTGGTTTGTCGTGATGAATTGGTAGGACTTCTATCTACTATGGATAGTGGTAAAGATGAGGGAGGAAGATCTTATTATTTAGAAGGTTGGGACGGAAAGGGGTCATACGAGCTTGATCGTATTGGTAGAGGTAGTATTTTTATTGAAAATCATTGTATATCTATACTAGGGGGAATCCAACCTACAAAATTAATTGAATACCTAGAACCTAGCATCAAAGGAAACGGAAATGATGGTTTGATACAACGATTTCAATTATTAGTATATCCTGATATGCCTGAATGGAAATATAAAGATGAACACCCCAATAAAGATGCGAGAGATGCCCTGTACTCACTTTTTGAAGTAATTGATAAATTAACTATAGAAGATTTTATAAAAATGGGAGCATTTCCAAATGATGAGTTAAACTCTATCCCTTATTTCAGATTTAGTAGCGAAGCTCAGGAAAAATTTATTGAGTGGTGCACATATCTCCATAAACAAGTAATACCTCAAGAAGAATATCCAATTATTATTGAACACTTGGATAAATATGGAAAACTATTACCTGCGTTAGCTTTGATTTTTCATTTAATCGACTGCATTCAACAAGACATTACAGGCCCAATAACTAAAAAATCAATAGAAATGGCTATAGAATGGTGTACCTACCTTGAAAGTCATGCCAGAAGAGTTTATGGCCTAGTCTTGCAAGGTTCGAGCTTAAAGGCGATTGCATTGGGTCAAAAGCTTTTAAAACTCAAAAAAGATCATGAATGGAGAAGAAATGGGTTTGCTGGTAGAGAGGTCCAAAGAAAGAATTGGAAAGATCTAACGTGTCTCGACTCAGTCTCTGATGCTTTAGACATTCTAGTTGAAAAAGAGTGGTTAACGGTAGAAGAAATTGAATCAACTATTAGGGGAGGAAGACCATCCAAACGTTATTGGATAAATCCAAAAATATTTGAAACCGACTATCTTATAGATGACAAAACTGACATAACCTAAGTTATGTCAGTTTTGTCACTAAGCTTATAGAAGATTTTATAAAAGTTGCTCATATTCTTCAGTTTGAAGATCAATATACGTTCTATCTAAATGAATTTCATAGTCGCCAATATTGTGAGTTGTAGTAAAATTTTTAATACAAGGTTTTAGTTGGCTTACATGAAATGGGTTTTCTATAAATCTTAGAAAATCTTTAACATCGGGTTTGTCTGAAGCCCAATTACTATGAATTATTTTTACATTATCAACTTCACCATTAAGGGCTGATTTCAAATATAAATTTTTAGATTGAAAAAACTTAAAAAAACTTGAGAAATCTAAGAAATAGATATCAGATATTGTGTAATCTAAAGAGAAAGGAAGTGAGTATAGTAAAATTGGAACAATAATTTTATCTTTAGTATTAATATTATGTTTTTTTGGGTAACTTAATAACCCTCTTTTTAAACGTAGAAGTTGATTAATATATTTTTCAGACTTTTCTTTAAAATCTTTTAAAGACATAGCAGTTGTATTAGGGG
>NZ_PQLP01000096.1:0-3259 GCF_002918965.1 Acinetobacter sp. ACNIH3
TTAGCAACAGGAGGTGTTGCTGAATATATATCCATGTTCATGGATTAAGTCCCCACTTGTTTTTAGGTGGGAACTAAATTAAGGCTTATAGGATCGCTTGGTAAGGCTGTGTTAGCCGGATGCTTACGAGGCTGTTGATCTTTGAGTGAAAAATGAACGGCATAGCAACAAGGTATAATGGTTTCGCCAAAAATCAAAAATACCACCGAGAACGGACGTTGCTATGCCAAGGACAATGCTAACAGATAACGCCTAGGAAGCCCTAAAGCAAATACTTAAAGAGACAGGGCGTGTTTACAATAAATATGAACACCGAAATACACTGGAAGGCATACTTTATCGTATGCGCACAGGCATTCAGTGGCGAGATTTGCCTGAAAGTTCTACTGGGGATAAATGAAAATCCTCTATCTTTTTAATATCCTTAGGAGCAAACCAATATCTTATTGCGGTATTACAGGTTCGCGTACCTTCCGCTACTGGGCATTTTTCCCATACGTTAATTTTCTTTTTTTTATTATTTTCTTTTTCCACCTTTTTGATTGAATCTAAATCAGTAACTACCAAAGTCTTAAGTTCAAGAAAGTCGAGGAGTGGATAAAAAAGATGAGCATGAGCTCCTCCAGCTTCAATACAAGTTACATACTGGCTTGCTAATTTTTGATGTTCTGGTAAGGATTTATCAACTAATTCTCTGAGGCGAGGCATTAATAACCGTTCAGTTGTCCCCTCAACCATAATCACTTTATCTGCAAAATAAAGATCACACTTAGTCAGAGTCATGTATTTATGCAAGAACTCTTTATCAGTAACAGATATTGTTTGCATACCCTTTTTAAAATCTTTAACTTTAGTATTTCTAATACTTTTCACTGCATCTTTTTGGTTATAGAAATATCTTACTGCATCAAAACATGCCGCATTAGCAACATGAGAAGAATGTGTAGTAATAATAAACTGAACATTCCAAACGTCTTCTGCTGGATAGGCACTCGAAAGCTTTTGAATAGCAACATTTAATTGATTAATAAAAACTTCCTGCATCTGTGGATGCAAATGAGCTTCAGGTTCTTCAATGAATATCAAATGGGCTGAAGGGCGAGTAATTTGAGATCGGTAAATTTTGTGATAGCTTTCAAGTTGTAGCAGCATATAGATTAAATTTCGCGTACCAAGACCATTATATCCCTCAGGTAAATGCACACCATCTGTACCACTATAAACAACTTTTGTATGCCCAGACAAAAGTGCCTCTACATTTAATGAAGTTTCAGGCCTTAATTCAGTATCATTAAGACTTGGAAAACCCATCACCCCCATAACAGGTAATAACTTTTTGAGCATTTTGTCAAAATCACTTTGAACATTAAGCTCAATATCTTCAACAGATTTCTTTAATTTCGCAGCTAACTCTTGATCAGATTCTGTAGCCGTTGGTGCAGCAGCTGTTTTAAACAATTCACTAAGTAATTTTCCGATAACATCAGCCTCACCAAGCTTTGTCTTATCAAGAGTTCTTTGTGCTTGAACAAAGTTACATTGTAATAATGCTGCGAATGCTGAAGTATCCTCGAAATTTCTCTTATTAGACTTATCCGTCGGATCTATTGCACTAACATGCACTTCGTAAATTTTTGATAAGTTATTACGTAAACACTTAAAAAAATGTATTTGAGGTTCCATACCTACTGGTGGTTGAGGTATATCAAACAACAAATGCATTTTTGCTAAGACAGGCCTATATTCAATACAAGCAATCGCTGTTGTAGAGTCCATATCTAAATCAATGATAAATGGTGAAAGAGGCCCTAAAGTCGGGGCATCACTATCGTATCGAAATGTCAAAGAAAGAGTGATTATAGGCAGTGTATTATATATCTGCTCTGGACTTGCCCCCTCTTCTTTCAATTTTCTTGCATTTAAAAACTTCTCACGAGACAAACTAGAAAAATCTTCCAACCTAAAACGGGCTCCTGACTCACCACAAAAACAATCAAATATGCTAGTAAAAGATGTTTTTCCGCTATTATTTCGCCCTACAATCACAGTTGAATTCTTTTCTAATACAATCTCAATATCTTCAAGAAGTCTATACCCCTCAACTCTAACTTTTTCGATACGCATTGTTCCCCCCAAAATACATTGGTTATTGTAACTTTATCTATTTTTTCAAAGGTTTCGCCCAAGAAGAGCATGTAAATTATTTTGTGTACATTACGTTCTTTATAAATGATTTTTTAGCTAGTCGTCCACGCATTCGACAACTGCTCAGCTTGCTTCATCACAAGCTCAATCGCTTCAGCCGCTTTATCAGGCGGGTATTTCCATCGCTGCAAAGTACGACGTACTAATATTTTCAGCTGAGCACGCACACTATCCCTAACCTGCCAATCCACTGTCGTTGACTTCCTAAGCTTCTCTGTAATCTCTCGTGCGATCTGTTTCAGCGTATCGTCTCCAAGCTCTCTGACAGCACTTTCATTGTTTGCCAAAGCATCATAGAAAGCGATTTCATCAGGATTCAAACCAAGTGCAGCTTCACGCTGCATCTCTGCCTGAAATTCTTTTGCCATTTGAATGAGTTCTTCAATGACCTGAGAAGTTTCAATCGCTCGGTTATTGTATTTCCTCAAGGTTTCCTGCAAACGGTCAGAGAAGCGTTTTTCCTGTACCACATTGTTTCGCGTCTTTGCCTTAATGCCATCATTGAGTAACTTTTCCAGAAGTTCAACTGCCAAGTTACGGTATGGCATCTGCCGTACATCTTCCAAGAACTCATCTGAAAGCAAGCCAATATTAGGTTTATCCAAACCACACATTGCAAAGACATCTGTTACGCCATCAGCAATGACAGCATTGTCCAGAATCTGTTTTAGCGTACTGTCCTTTTCCGCTTGCGACAGTTTACGATCTACAGAGGTATGCTTGCTAATGACCGCTTTAATGGCTGAGTAAAAGGCAATTTCTTTGTGCAGGTTCTTCGCTTCATCCAAGGTGCTGCATAAAGAGAAGGCTTTATTGATTGCCAGAACTAAATCAAGAAAACGCTTTTTACCATCCTTTAAGGCTTTGTTGCACAAACCTATCTGTAAAGGGTTTTTCAGCGATATAATTTTCAAATGAAGAAGCCTACACACAAAATCTACCGCACAACCAATTGGCCCGCATATAACCGAGCACTCATGAGTCGCGGAAATATTGCCATTTGGTTTGATCCTGCTACGCAATGGTATGCGCCATCAAAAGGCAAACAAGGGCG
>NZ_PQLP01000097.1:0-3152 GCF_002918965.1 Acinetobacter sp. ACNIH3
AAATATAATAATGAAGAACGTGAAGCAGAAGTAGAACGTCTCAAAATGCAATCTAACTATTACAATAGTGTAGTTATAGGAGATCCATTAGGTAGATTAATTAACTATTCTCCTAATATTTTGAATATTGATAAAACCAAAATACAAACTACATTAGGAATTAGAAACTCTATAAAGAGTAAAAACCTTTATATTTCTACGCCATATCGCTCTATTAAAAATAATATGATTATTTTTATATCGTATCCTATATTTGATGAAAAGAAAAATTACAAAGGCTTTATCGGATCAGCAATTTATCTAGAAGAAAAAAATGTGATCAATCAACTTTTAACAGCCACTGAAGGCTATAGAAAAAGTTACATGTATGTAATTGATAAAAATGGACAAATAATTTTTCATCCTGATCACAAAAGAATTGGTGAAATAGCTAGAAATAATAGTGGATTGGAATATATAAAACAAAACAAAAATGGGACAACTCGTCTTATCAATAGCCGAGGAGTTGATAACCTTGCAGGATTTGCACATATCAAAACTACTGATTGGATTATTATCTCTCAACAACCTACATTAGAACTTCTGACTCAAGCAAATTCAATTATTTATAAGGTTTCGGGTGGGATTTTTATATTTTATCTACTTATTTTTTATATTGTTTGGAAATGCTCATTTTATATCGCATCTCCGTTGCATAAACTTGCTTCTATTGCAGGATCACTTGACCAATCAGAAACAAGTAATGAAATTAAAAGCATTACCCCTTGGTATTATGAGATTGTTAAATTTAAGCTTTCATTATTATTAAGTATGAGAAGCTTTTCATTAAGAATAAATGAGATGGATTACCATATTAATACGGATCCCCTTACTGGTTTAATGAATCGTAGAGGTTTGAATTTCACTATAGAGAAAAAATTAAGTATAAATAGTTTTTTTTCTATTTTAATGATAGACGTAGACTTTTTTAAAAAAATAAACGATACATATGGACATGAGCAAGGAGATTTAGTCCTAAAGTGCCTTGCAGAGATTATGCAAAAAAACTTTAGGAAAAATGATGTTTGCTGCCGTTATGGAGGTGAAGAGTTTATTGTTCTAATACCAAACGTAAGTAAAGAGGAAGCTTATGAAAGTGCAGAACGGTTTAGAAAAGCGGTAGAACAACAGTTTATAGAAAATGTAGGCTACATTACTATTTCTATAGGTATAGCATATTGGCCAGAAAGCTCCAAGGACATTTCAGAAGTCTTTAGGATTGCAGATAAGCATCTTTATGAAGCTAAAATTAGTGGAAGAAACTGTATAAAATTTTAATTTATAGGCCTGATATTTAACATAAAATCTCTTATGTCAAGCAACCTGAATGCAGCGGTGCCCCATTGGGGCGCATTGAGATAAGCCTCTTTTAGATAACTTTGGCAACTCGATAAACAGTTGCAACTCCACAATTCACTGCTTTGGCAATTTCTTCCTTAGTCATATTGCCAGCTGCTAGCAATTCTTTTATTCGTTTATGTTTAGCCTCATTTGCCTTCTTGCCTGTTGGTTTGTAACCCGAACGTGTCAGACCCTGCTTAATACGTTCTATACGTTTCTCATTGTCCAGACGAGCCATCGTTGCCAGAAGATCAATCAACATATTGTTGATGAGTTCCAATATTGAATGAGTAATGCTGTCACTGGTTTGAATCATTTGGTAAGTAGTAGGAAGATCTGCTACGACTAAACGAAGTCCCTTCTCCTGGATCCTGCGCTTCAGCTCTTGAAAATTTCGTTGGGTTAGACGTGATAAGCGGTCAATACTTTCAACTAACAAGGTGTCACCTTGATTTGCTTCTGACAGTAGCTTATTCAATTCAGGTCGGTCTAACTTCGTACCACTATAGTTTTCCACGTACACAATGGTTTCGCCCAAATTCAAGTTTTGGTTTAGATCCTGAAGAATCTGCAAAGCCCTTTCTGCATCTTGATCTTTAGTTGAAGCTCGTAGATAAATACGTGTATTCATTTCTATCATTTAATCTTAATTCTATTAGATCAATGATAACACTATCATTTAATTATTGCATTAAGTCTAATGATAGATATTGTATGCGATTTGGCTCGCTATCATTCAGCTATACTCTTTTGATAAAAAAAGCATGACTAAAAGCCATGCCTTGGGAATTCGTATAACGTGTATTATGTTAATTTTAATTATTCTACATAGTTACATCTGTGCCTTATCTTCCCAAAATTTTGCTTTATCTAAATTTTTTTCTACACCTATTCCATATCGATACATAAATTCAAGATCCCTCATAGCCTCTTTACTGCCAAGAGACGCAGCTTTTTTAAATAAATATAATGCCTTAGCAGTATCTTCAGTAACTCCCTCACCATTACGATATAAATTAGCTAAACCCACCATAGAATCAGTATGATTTAAGTCAGATCCTTTTGAGAACCACACAAAAGCTTTCTTATAATGTTCTTCAGCATCAGTTGGGTCCATATCTTCAACTAAACCAGCGTATGTCGCATACCCATCACCAAGCCAATACATTGCATCGATATTGCCACTTTCCGCTGACTTAATAGCCCAGCTTTCGGCTTGAGCTTCATCTTCTTCAATACCGTAACCATGTATATATACATCGGCTAATTCTAATTGTGCTGATGAATCACCATTTTCAGCCTTTGTTAATAACTCATTTGAAAATGTTGGATTTGCCAAAGTTTGAACCGTACCGGGTTTGTCGGAGAGTCAATATTCTGAGAGACTACCCCGATGACAAAATTAAAATATACCCCTGAAATCAGAGAAAGAGCGGTTCAATTATTGATTGAATCTGAAAAAGATTATCCTTCTACTTGGGCTGCAATCACAGCAATTGCGCCTAAGATTGGTTGTACTCCTGAAACACTTCGTGCCTGGCATCAAAAGCATTTAGATCAGCAAAATCCTATTAAAGTACAACAGATATCTGATCAAGAAAAAATGAAGCAAATGGAACGTGAAATTAAAGAATTAAAGCGTGCCAATGAAATTCTACGTAAAGCAGCCGCTTTTTTCGCCCAGGCGGAGCTCGACCGCCCACACAAATAATGGTGGATTTCATCCATAACAATAAAGACTTATATGGTGTTGATGCGATTTGTAGGATTTT
>NZ_PQLP01000098.1:0-3086 GCF_002918965.1 Acinetobacter sp. ACNIH3
ACAACAACTGTTTGGGTGTTGTATAGTCAAGCCTCACGAGCAATTAGTATTGGTCAGCTTCATGTATCGCTACACTTCCACATCCAACCTATCAACGTCGTAGTCTTCAACGGCTCTTTAGGTGACATAAAGTCACAGGGAAATCTTATCTTGAGGTAGGCTTCCCGCTTAGATGCTTTCAGCGGTTATCCCTTCCGAACATAGCTACCCGGCGATGCGACTGGCGTCACAACCGGTACACCAGAGGTTCGTCCACTCTGGTCCTCTCGTACTAGGAGCAGATCCTCTCAAATTTCCAGCGCCCACGGTAGATAGGGACCGAACTGTCTCACGACGTTCTAAACCCAGCTCGCGTACCTCTTTAAATGGCGAACAGCCATACCCTTGGGACCTGCTTCAGCCCCAGGATGAGATGAGCCGACATCGAGGTGCCAAACACCGCCGTCGATATGAACTCTTGGGCGGTATCAGCCTGTTATCCCCAGAGTACCTTTTATCCGTTGAGCGATGGCCCTTCCATACAGAACCACCGGATCACTAAGACCTACTTTCGTACCTGCTCGACTTGTGGGTCTCGCAGTTAAGCGCGCTTTTGCCTTTATACTCTACGCGTGATTTCCGACCACGCTGAGCGCACCTTCGTACTCCTCCGTTACTCTTTAGGAGGAGACCGCCCCAGTCAAACTACCCACCAGACATGGTCCTCGTCCCGGATAACGGGACAGAGTTAGAACCTCAATATTACCAGGGTGGTATTTCAAGGACGGCTCCATGGCAACTAGCGTCGCCACTTCAAAGCCTCCCACCTATCCTACACAAGTAAGATCAAAGTTCAATGTCAAGCTGCAGTAAAGGTTCACGGGGTCTTTCCGTCTAGCCGCGGGTACACCGCATCTTCACGGCGATTTCGATTTCACTGAGCCTCTGCTGGAGACAGCGCCCCCATCATTATGCCATTCGTGCAGGTCGGAACTTACCCGACAAGGAATTTCGCTACCTTAGGACCGTTATAGTTACGGCCGCCGTTTACTGGGGCTTCGATCAAGAGCTTCGCTTACGCTAACCCCATCAATTAACCTTCCAGCACCGGGCAGGCATCACACCCTATACGTCCACTTTCGTGTTTGCAGAGTGCTATGTTTTTAATAAACAGTTGCAGGGGCCTGGTTTCTGAGGCTGCCAACAGCTCAAGGAGCAAGTCCTATCACCGCCGGCAGCGTACCTTCTCCCGAAGTTACGGTACCATTTTGCCTAGTTCCTTCAGCAGAGTTCTCTCAAGCGCTTTGGTCTACTCGACCTGACCACCTGTGTCGGTTTCGGGTACGATTCCTGTTTAACTGAAGCTTAGAGACTTTTCCTGGAAGTATGGTATCAGCCACTTCACTGTACAAGTACAGCTTGCTATCAGTTCTCAGCATAGAGTACCCCGGATTTGCCTAAGATACATGCCTACAACCTTCCACCTGGACAACCAACGCCAGGCTGACTTAACCTTCTCCGTCCTCTCATCGCATTAAACAGAAGTATTGGAATATTAACCAATTTCCCATCGACTACGCCTCTCGGCCTCGCCTTAGGGGTCGACTCACCCAGCCCCGATTAACGTTGGACTGGAACCCTTGGTCTTTCAGCGAGCGGGTTTTTCACCCGCTTTGTCGTTACTCACGTCAGCATTCGCACTTCTGATACCTCCAGCAGACTTCTCAATCCACCTTCATCGGCTTACAGAACGCTCCCCTACCACTTGCAATAAATTGCAAATCCGCAGCTTCGGCATATAGTTTTAGCCCCGTTACATCTTCCGCGCAGGCCGACTCGACTAGTGAGCTATTACGCTTTCTTTAAAGGGTGGCTGCTTCTAAGCCAACCTCCTAGCTGTCTATGCCTTCCCACATCGTTTCCCACTTAACTATAATTTAGGGGCCTTAGCTGGCGGTCTGGATTGTTTTCCTCTTGACTACGGACGTTAGCACCCGCAGTCTGTCTCCCGGATAGTACTCATTGGTATTCGGAGTTTGCATCGGTTTGGTAAGTCGGGATGACCCCCTAGCCGAAACAGTGCTCTACCCCCAATGGTATTCGTCCGAGGCGCTACCTAAATAGCTTTCGGGGAGAACCAGCTATCACCGAGTTTGATTAGCCTTTCACCCCTATCCACAAGTCATCCCCTGGCTTTTCAACGACAGTGGGTTCGGTCCTCCAGTCAGTGTTACCTAACCTTCAACCTGCTCATGGATAGATCACCCGGTTTCGGGTCTATACCCAGCAACTAAACGCCCTATTAAGACTCGGTTTCCCTACGGCTCCCCTATTCGGTTAACCTCGCTACTGAATATAAGTCGCTGACCCATTATACAAAAGGTACGCAGTCACCGAACAAGTCGGCTCCCACTGCTTGTATGCATGCGGTTTCAGGATCTATTTCACTCCCCTCACAGGGGTTCTTTTCGCCTTTCCCTCACGGTACTGGTTCACTATCGGTCAGTCAGGAGTATTTAGCCTTGGAGGATGGTCCCCCCATATTCAGACAAGGTTTCACGTGCCTCGCCCTACTCGACATCATCATATCAGCCCTTTCGTGTACAGGACTATCACCCACTATGGTTGCACTTCCCAGAGCATTCCACTAAAACTGATATGACTTAATGGGCTGTTCCCCGTTCGCTCGCCGCTACTGAGGGAATCTCAATTGATTTCTTTTCCTAGAGGTACTGAGATGTTTCACTTCCCTCCGTTCGCCTCGTATGACTATGTATTCATCATACGATACCTGGCTTATACCAGGTGGGTTTCCCCATTCAGACATCTCCGGATCACAGGATATTTGCCGCCTCCCCGGAGCTTTTCGCAGGCTATCACGTCTTTCTTCGCCTCTGACTGCCAAGGCATCCACCACATGCACTTAATTACTTGACTATACAACCCCAAACAGTCGTTAATCCTTACAAGTAAGATTAACAACAAGATCAACTAGTAAACTAGCCTTTCTCACAGTTAGAGTTTCGTGCACTTAAGCACTGTACAGCTTCAATTAGATTCATATACCAAAACGCTTGATTCAGTTTAATCGCTAGAACTCATTTCTT
>NZ_PQLP01000099.1:0-3014 GCF_002918965.1 Acinetobacter sp. ACNIH3
GTGTACTAGAGCCATCAATTAAGCAAATCAATGAACATACGGATATTATTGTATCTGTTGCACAGCATAAAACAGGGCGTTCAGTTACTGGTTTTTCATTCCGATTTAAACAAAAACCACAACCAAAAGTAGAACAAAGAACCGACCCAAAACGAGATCCAAACACACCTGATTTCTTTGTCGAAATGACCGATGCACAACGGCATTTGTTTGCACACAAATTATCTGAACTGCCCGAAGTTGGTAGCGAATATGCAGAGATCGGAGAGTCATCCGAAGACTTTACGAAACGCCTTGCAAACATGCTTTTAGAGCCAAAAAAATTCAGGATGTTTTATCCGCTACTGGAGCAGCTCGGCTTTGGTTCTAAGAAAATCCAATCTGCACCAATCAAACAGGTCGATGAACCTAAGTTTATTGAATTGCGAAACATGCAAGTGAATAGCTTGTCGTTCAATATGTCCCGTGACAAGAAATTCGCTCATTTAAAACAGGAAAACGAATCTCCAGATGATTTTATGCAACGGCTTCGCATCATGCTAAAAGACCCAAAACAGCAAATTCAATTTTATGACTACGTGAATGCTAAAAAGTAGCAATTAATCCTCTAAAAAAGATTTCAAAACGCCCCAAATTTTGGGGCTTATTTTTATCTTTTTCAGAGGTCGGTTTTTTGTTTCTCGGAGAGAAACGCGGAAGCGTGCACATTCCCTCCTGCTGTCGGAAAATGATAAATCTCCAAACCGCTAAAAATTTGCTTGTTAGCAACGCCCCAATATCGAATTTCACCCCATAGCGTAAAAACCGCCTAAAATCGCATTTAAGCGCCATTTTCTTAAAAACAGGGAAATCTAGCTAAACAGGGCTAAAAACGCCAATAAACGCAAAATAGGAGCATTTAGACCATGAAATTAAGTGATGCTGAAAAAAATAATCGTTTATTAGAGGTGTTTTTAAAGAAATCAGATCGAGAATATTACGATTTAGGAATCACTGAAGATCATCAAAAACTTTATGATCAGTACGTTTCAGGTGATTTAAACAAGCAAGACTTTGACGAGTATTTAAAAAAATTAGCTCATAACTAAATGGCTATGAGCTATTAAATAAAATTAATTAGAAACTGATTTGGATATTAACTTTATCCACGTCAATACCTGCTGCATGAGCTATCATTTCTTTAGCTTCAGCAATAATTTCAGATAGTTCTTTTGTTTCATCTACAGATTCTTCAGCAATAATTTCAGATTCAGGTGAAGCAGTTTCTGCATTTGGATTTGCATTAAAAGCAGACCACTCAAGTTTTTCAACATCAAGGTCAAGGTTTTGTAATAGATCATTGGTATTCAAATAAGCTACTGGATATCTTTGACCTGCTGTTAATTTCTTCCAAGCCTTTTTAAAGTTTTCTGTGTCTGGCAACAGTGCATATTCACTAATTTGAATTAATTTTCTACCTGCATGTTTTTTAGTAGGAATACAGCCCGAAATTTTACCAACCATGAAGGCTTGACCATGACCTAAGCCATCTTTTACTGCCCATGTTTCTCTATGATTTCGAATTAAAATTACATATTCAGCACTTTTAATACGGTCTGTACGTACTATCCAATAGCCTGAACCGCCTTCTGATTCCATCCATTTCAAATCTTTACCTGTGAAGATACCAATAACTTTAGCCATAATATTTACTCTTATACGTTAGTTTTATTAAATTTATACGATAGAATTGATTAAATCAAGATTTTTATACGTTAGTTTTATTAAATTTATACGATAGAATTTTAAATATATGATTTTAAAACAATAAACCGAGCGAGTGTCTACGAGCGATTGAGCGTTATAAAAATTTCGCCCCTGCCTTTTCCCTGATTACAAGCTTCCTATTTCGTTATAACGAGATTTACAGAGCGAAGCGACTGTATTAATTGGCTTCATGACGAGCGAAGCGAGCATAAAGCTTTATGAGCGAAGCGAATCCATTCTTGTTTTTAGCGTTCTAGCCGGTCTTTGAAAAAACTGCCCCAGGAATCGAGCGAAGCGAGATTCAATAGAGTTTGAGCGAAGCGAAAACATAGGGCAGTTTTAAATGCCGTTTTTGATTTTTTTGGGCTTTTAATAATATAAAAAGCTTTTAAATGCTTTTAGGAGGGCTGAAATCATTGGTATACGTGCGTTTCAGCGATCATTCTCCACCATTTACCTTGCAATACTCCACCATTTACCTTGCAAGAATTTCTCAATACTCCACCATTTACCTTGCATAATCCATCATAAAATATTATGGTGGATTTACATCATAAAAATTATAGGTGGGAGATGTCGGAATTAGTAGTCAAAGACAATGCTCTAATCAATGCTAGTTACAACCTTGACCTAACAGAACAACGGTTAATTCTGCTAGCAATTGTGGAAGCAAGGGAATCAGGCAAAGGAATTAATGCGAATGACCCTTTAAACATTCATGCAGAAAGCTATATAAATCAATTTGGAGTGCATCGAAATACCGCATATCAAGCCTTGAAAGATGCTTGTGATGATCTTTTTGCAAGACAATTCAGCTATCAAAGCCTTAGCGAAAAGGGGAATATCCAGCATCATAAATCACGCTGGGTAAGCGAAGTTATTTACGTTGAACAAGAAGCAGTTGTTAAGTTAATTTTTGCTCCCGCTATTATCCCGCTAATTACTCGACTAGAAAAACACTTCACAAGCTATGAATTAGAACAAGTTAGTCAATTAAAAAGTGCCTATGCTGTTCGCTTATACGAAATTTTAATTGCTTGGCGTAGCACAGGAAAAACACCCGTAATTGGGTTGGATGACTTTAAAAAACAGATAGGAATTAATGAGGGAGATTACAAGCGAATTGATGTACTTAAATCCCGTGTACTAGAGCCATCAATTAAGCAAATCAATGAACATACGGATATTATTGTATCTGTTGCACAGCATAAAACAGGGCGTTCAGTTACTGGTTTTTCATTCCGATTTAAACAAAAACCACAACCAAA